>JAONJW010000023.1 GCA_028377305.1 Prolixibacteraceae bacterium
CCATACTAGACTTACTATCTCTAAGTTTTAACAACTCTTCTGGAGAATCTAGATAAAGTTGCACCTCCTCAATCTTAAGATCAGAGGGAGAAAAACTGAAATTATAATAGAAGAGATAGTTACGGTGAAAGCCTATTCTATTATAACCAGGTGAGGTTCCATCAGAACTACGTAAAGAGAATAAAGCGTCAATATAGTTCATATACTTTACATCATATTCTCCTATTTCATATCGGCGGCTATTATAAATCCCCAAATCCTCTCTTTTTTTCAGTGGTTGCATTTTTCGAAACTCCTCATAAGAATGTAAACTTATCTCCTGAAAAAGAATTCTGGCTTCGTTGGGATATATTTCTTTAAATACGAGCATTAATATCAGTGACCTAAAATCATATTCACCTTTCATAACCTTACATGCTTGATAGCAATGATTGACAATCGCTGTCCATTTTCTCGGGTTATTGAGATCAACAGAAAGATCGATAGGTTTTGTTTTACTTCCTTCTGACTGATACTGCAAAAACTGCTCCAATTCAATACGATCACTTACTTTAGTAACCTCGACCTCATTAGGAAGTGCTTTTCTGAACAGTCCCATCACATAATCTCGAATCTCTTCTGGATACAAATACGGCAACATCACCTCCATCTGTATAAACTTCTCAAGAAACCTTGCACCTTCTTTTGAATCATTGGTCTTGACAGCGAAGTAGTCCGTCAATTGGCTGGTCACATATTTCTTATCATAGGTCACTAGGAATATTACATTTTTAAAACTTCCTGTATTACGAAGAATCTTAATACAGGTAACCAGCTCATCCCGTCCAAGGCGATCTAGGTCATCCATAAAGACCAATACTTTTCGCCCTATTTGTTCAATACAACGATCTACCTGATTAAAACGAGAAGAAATATCTTTATTATCAGAAAAGAAGGCCACACAACTCTCCACAGCACCCTTCAAACTGGAATCACTCATCGAAAGTAGCAACTTGCGATAACGATCGATGTTTCGTCCTAACTCTCCATGGTAGGGCGACAGATTCTCTTTCATCACATCCAAGAAGTGGGCAATCACCTCTTTTTCACTATTGGCATACCATGGACTATAATCCACAAAAAGATAGTCGCCCTTTTTAATCTTAATATTATCGTCACGATATAACTTCTCCTCCTCCTCTTCAAGCTCAATCTTTGCACTACGAAAATCCTCCTTAGTCCAATGGTCTTTGGAGATACGATCTTTAATGGCATTTAAAAACGATGTTTTTCCTCCACCCCATGGACTCGTAATCCCTATCGAGAACGATCGATTCTTTCCAATACTTTGCAACTCGCGTAGAATAAAATCAACCTGATCTCGCCGAGAAGGAAAAAGATCAACATACGTATCCACCTCTTTATCGTCCAGAAGATTCGAATCCTCAGCACCCACTTCTTCTTTCTGTTTCTTACAAATAACAATCCATGCAATAAAAACACCCAGTGGCACCACAACCCACAAATCCACATAACAAACCCCGAGACTCCTAAAGATCGGAGTATAGGTCCACATCAACGGCTCTGGCAAAAAAGGATCAAAACGAAAGATGACATACCAGAAAGTTACGAATCCTACCCAGAAGCAATCCCTCCTCGGAACAACATAACGTTTTTGGATCTTTCCGATCACACAAATCCCCCATAAAAACAGACAGAAAGCCATCACAAAAATCAAGGGAATACTATTCGATGGAACATATCCCAGAAGTTTTCGGACTAAGGTTCGAGTAATAAAAGAGGTAAATGGGGTATAAAAGCCATAGACCAAGACTATTGACAGAAGAGAGAAGAACATCTCTTTCCTGTAACGCTTTGCGAAAGCTTCAACCCAATCAATAAAAACCCGTAAAGTATTTTGCGATGCACTCATAAGATGTAAATGGAATGTTGTTATCATAAACATACAAAAAATAACCTAATCGACGCTAGTAACCTCTTCCCATTTATGCAGCATAGATAAGCTATTCTTCCCTATATCTTTCCTAACCAAAGGGGGAACCCCCACAAGCCCAATAGCAAATCCGAGTATGTTGCGTCGTCATGCATCATTGAAATCAACTTATTACAAATCAAAATCACCAGTCACGAGCATCGTGTCTGTACCAAGCAACCATTCATTTATCAAGCCGAATGAAGCACCCAATTATATCTTTAGAAAGTAGAACTATGGAGCATTATGAGGAATAATGGCAGATATTATAGTAAAGCTTAAGGCTAGCTCCACAATAAACAGCAATAAAATCATCAGAAACGACCAGCGACTCATACGTTTCTGCTTCCCCCAAATAGACAGAAGCAATAAAGAGAGCATCTGAGCGATGGTAAAGAGTGGCGCAAAATAGTAGATCACGATCGAAAGAGAGAGCAAATACATATTCACTCGAGTTATATGCAGATCAACAAAGGGAAGCCAGTAGAGTGCAAAGAGCACCCACGCAGCACACAAATTCACATGAATAAATCTTCTCATATCAAATAAAAGCTAAGCAAGCCATACCGCCACAGATGAAGCACCTAGCAATCATGAAGTCTTTATCTATTGAAAGTATGGAAGTGAAAAATCGTAAAGTATTATTCAAATATATGTTAAACAATAATTTTCCCCAAATCAATTAAATATCAAATCCCTCGAGACAATCTCTTTCCCATCGGTTTTAAGGAATAAGAACGCTAAAGAGAGATAAGCTCATCAAAAGATTGCTCTTTTGTCTATAGGTATGAGGACACAATCAAAAAGCATATCGGTGTGGTTCGACCCACACAACCAATCGGGAAGCTTAATTTCGATGGCTCCACTGCATAATAGTAAATCAAAACGATAGCACTTCAACGGATTCAGATCGTCCACACAATCCACACATCTCGCCGGTGTTCAACCTAGACAGAGTTTAATTTACACTACCCGTCAGAGTTAATTTTACACCATCCAGAGCAATGATAAACACGCATGCTGGATTGGATAAACAGGGAGTTCGCCCCACCCTTGTCCCTACCAAGTCCCTATTTAACCCACCTCTAATCCGTCCTTAATCCGTCCTTAATCCGCCCATACACCATCCTTACGCTATGGTTTCTCCATGGTTCGTCCACCGAAAATGTTAAATCGATGGAGGAACCATGGAGAAAGGGTGGGGAGACCATGGAGAAGAGACGGATTATGGACGGATTAGGGACGGATTAGGGGCGGATTAGGGTGGGAAGAAGTAGGGGTTTGGTCAGGGTTTGTTAGGTAGGAAGCAGGTATTTTGGAGATTTGAAGGGAGTAAATAGGGGGGTAAATTTAGTGTAGATTATGAAAAAGATCTTTGTTTTCTTTGTAACTCCTTAATACCTTTGGGTGATTAAAGTGGAAATGTATCGTCTAAATTGAAATATGACATTTGGAAACGAGGTACACTTTACATTGGTAATTATTAACCCGACGGCAGTATTTAGATAATTACAATTGAGCACACATCATAATTATCAGCAATATATGTTTTTAATATTATCGATCAATCGACGTTGGGTTAATAAAGAAACATCTAGAACATTTAAAATATAAAAATATATCTTATGAAACGACTATTGTTTTCGGTCTTAGCGATCTTGTTGATCTCATCTCCGCTATTGGCTGAGAAAATCACTTTCGAGGATGTCATAACCAAGTCGACTTTCCGCCCTAAGGGAATTTATGGTATCCGTAGTATGAAAGATGGTTTACACTATACGACACAGGAAAATGGGACACAGATTGTGAAGTATAACTATAAAACAGGGAAAAAGGTTTCGGTTCTTTTTGATCTAAAAACGATTGAGGATTCGCCAATTAAATATTTCTCTAACTATGAGTTTTCGGCTCAAGAGAACAAAGTTCTTCTTACGACCGATATGAAGCCTATCTATCGCCACTCTTTTACGGCTGAATATTATGTATATAATTTTATAACAAAAAAATTAGAGGCGTTATCAGAGAATGGTCCACAACAGTTGGCAACGTTCTCTCCGGATGGGAACCGTATAGCATTTGTGAGGAAAAACAACATATTTGTTTCGACTTTGTATTTTGGTACGGAGAATCAAATCACCAAAGATGGGGCGTTTAATAAGATTATCAACGGTGCTCCAGACTGGGTTTATGAAGAGGAGTTTGGTTTCAACAAGGCTTTTGCATGGTCGCCCACGAGTGGAAAATTGGCTTATATCAAGTTCAAAGAGGAGCATGTGCGCAATTTTAGCTTCCCTATGTACAAAGGAAAGGTTCCTGCGTATGGTGCAAACCAACCTTATCCAGGGGAGTATACCTACAAGTATCCTAAGGCTGGAGAAGAGAATTCACATGTGAGTGTTCATGTGTATGACATAAAGAAGAGAAATACGATTCGAGTGAAAGTTGGTGAGGAGTTGGATCAGTATATTCCACGTATTCGATGGACCTATTCGGGTTCTGATCTAGGGGTGATTCGATTGAATCGTCGTCAAGATAAGATGGAGTTGTTGTTGGCTAATCCTTTCACAGGGGACACACGTACGATTTATACTGATAAGAATAGACGCTATATTGCAGAGAGTACTTACGACTATTTAACTTTCTTGCCAAATGATAAGGAGTTTGTTGTTGCCAATGAGAAAGATGGGTATATGCACCTTTATTTGTATGACAAACTGGGGGGAATGGTTCGTAAGATCACACCTGGGGATTACGATGTGACGGCTTATTATGGTTATGATACCAAGCGCAAGATTTTTTATTACCAAGCGGCAAAGAAGAGTGCGATGCAGCGTGAGGTATATGCTACAACATATAATGGTAAGAAGACTTATCCGGTAGCATCTAAAGCGGGAACGAACAACGCTATTTTCAGTAAGAATTTCACCTATTTCATCCACACTTATACGGATTTAAACACACCATTGATTACGAATTTGAAGGATCGTAAAGGAAAAACGCTACGTGTGTTAGAAGATAATAAAACGTTGAAAGATAAATTGGCAAAGTATGAGATGCCAACCAAAGAGTTCTTTACTTTTAAGAATAAAGAGGGGATTTCGTTGAATGGTTATATTATCAAGCCTTCGAATTTTGATGCGACGAAGCAATATCCTCTACTTATGACCCAATATAGCGGTCCTAATTCTCAGCAGGTGTTAGACAATTTCCGTGTGGATTGGTACAGTTATATGGCCGAGAGGGGTTATGTCGTAGCATGTGTGGACCCAAGAGGAACTGGAGCAAGAGGTGAAGAGTTCAGAAAGTGCACCTATATGGATTTGGGGCATCTCGAGAGTGACGACCAGATTGATGCGGCGAAGTATTTGGGATCGCTAGAGTATATCGATGCAAAGAATATTGCGATTTGGGGCTGGAGTTATGGAGGATTTATGTCGACCCTCTGTTTGGCTAAAGGAGCAGACGTTTTTAAAGCAGCTATTGCAGTAGCTCCGGTTACGAATTGGAGGTTTTACGACTCGGTGTATACAGAGAGATATATGAGGAAGCCACAAGACAATGCGGAAGGTTATGATAAAAATTCACCTATCTACTGGGCTCCAAAAATCAAAGGGAAGTACTTATTAGTCCACGGGACAGCAGATGATAATGTGCATTATCAAAATACTGCAGAATTGGCCGAAGTGCTTGTTCAAGCAGAAGTTTCGTTCCAAATGATGAGCTATACCAATAGAAATCATGGCATTTACGGCGGAGCTACACGTCGTCATTTATATAAAATGTTCACCTCTTTTTTAGATGATTATTTAAAATAATCAAAAAAGTTTTATTCTTTTGTAATAAATTACTCATTCGTGATACTAACGTAGTATAACTTAATTATACAAAACATAATTAAGTACAATGAATAATTTATTACATATGAATAAAATGAGATTCTTTATTGGATTGGTTATCCTACTAGTTGTAGGTACAGTCCCAGCCAGTGCAAAAAAAGTTATCAAGATTGTCACCACTATTGAGTCGATTGTACCAATGGGGATAGGTCGTTCGAGAGTGATTGAAGAGAAGTCGGATATTAGCTCTGAAAACTTGACAACAAAGAGAGACGATGGCAAAAAAAGTTCACAGAAGAATATTTCTAGAAAAGGTATTAAGATCAAGAAATTTGACGAGACCAAGCTATTGAACTTCTATAGTATGGCTGGTATTAACTTCCAGAATATTGCCTCAAACGATGCTGTTGTATCGGATAAATTGACTGACCTTCTATCTGAGGGATGGGATCTTATCCACGTAACAAGCGCAGTAGAGAGTGACGCAGGAGATGGAGACCACAAAGGTATTTTCATTACAAGATATATTCTATCGAAAGAGGTAGAGTAATAATTTAGATCTCAACAGATTGTAGTAGGTTTTTCGGGGGATCAACCTAAGAATACAAATGAGATTTATAGAAAAAGGCTACACAAATGTGTAGCCTTTGTTTATTTAATATCGCATCAACCTACTTTAGCATCTGAAGTACTTTTGCCGTTTTATCTTCTAAAGATAGTTCCCCATTGATCCAATGGATTTGGAAACCATTTTTCTCCATTTTACGATACCATGTCATCTGACGTTTTGCAAATTGATGGATGGCTACATTCAGTCCTTCCACCATCCGCTCTTTGGTTATCTTACCAGTGATATATTCGGTGATGAATTTATACTCTAGTCCATAATATATCAACCCTTCAGGGGTTACTCCGTTATCTAATAATCCTTGAACCTCTTCGACCATTCCCTCCTCGAGACGTTGATGAAGTCGTTGGGTTATTCTTGCTCTACGCTCCTCTCGGGTAAAGTCGATTCCTACCACAAGGCTGTTAATTTCAGGAAATGAGAGATCCAATTCAGGATGGTCCACCATGTATTCTTCAATCTCGATGGCACGAATGGCCCTCTTCTTGTTCTGTATATCGCTATTGTTGTGTACTCGCTTCAGCTCATTGAGTCGATAGATCAACTGCTCCAGCGTCATGTTTGACAACTCGTCACGCAAAGGTTCGTTGACAGGTACTTGTGCCAATTTGTATCCTTTCAGAACGGCTTCAATGTACATTCCTGAACCACCACATAACACCGGAAAGACATTACGTTTTTGAATATCTTCGTACACTTTTTGAAAGTCCTTCTGGTATTCAAAAACATTATATTGTTCTCCTGCATCAAGAATATCAATGAGATGGTAAGGCACAGGTTGTCCATTCACCGTAAAATCTTCAAGATCTTTTCCAGTTCCAATATCCATACCACGGTAGACTTGACGAGAGTCTGCAGAGATGACTTCCGCATTAAGCTTAGCAGCGACATTTGTTGCTAAAGAAGTTTTTCCGGTTGCTGTCGCTCCAAGTACTGTAATCATATCGTACTTACTGTGATCCATATTTTAAAATATTAAGCGTAAAGATTATTACTGAATTACAAAAATATCACTATTTTTAATACCGTAAGAAAAATAATAGCTAAATGGACAAAAAACAATATAACTCCTTCGCACATACTTTGAAACTTCTTTTTAGTGGGAATAGGTCTCATATCACGTCTATCGGTTCACAATTAAACCAACAAACGACCAAAAGGTATATGTTGATTATGGTGGGAAGTTATGGAGGGGTGATTCTACTTAAATATCTATTTAATTTACTTGTTGCTCCTACTATCTCATCGAACGATTTGTATTCAATAGTTACGGCTCCATTGATTTTATTTCTTACCCCATGGCTGACAGCAATGTTGCTTACAAAGATGATTAATTTGACCGATCATAAGGTAACACAAAAAGAGTTGTTTCAGTGTTTGATTGTGGCAACCATACCTGTTTGGGTTATTAAACTTATTACAACGGCTGTTCCATGGCTCTATTTATTGTGGATATTAACCCCCTATATGGGGTATATCCTCTATTATTTATATCAATCCAAAGAACATTTTGCGACCACAGATACGATTCGCTATACAATTGGAACGGTTTTATTATATTTGTGCGTTCATATCAGTACATCTTTTCTTTTCAGCTGGATGAACCGTCTACTATTGTAAGAAAAGAGTGTGGTTTACATTGATTTTATTGACATGAAAATTCAGAAAATAGTAAATATAAAAAATAAAAGAGCAACCTTCGATTATGAGATTATCGAAAGGATGGTTGCCGGTATTTGTCTTGTTGGAACAGAGATTAAGTCTATTCGACTAGGGAAAGCTAACTTAAGTGACTCATTTTGTTATTTCGAAAAATCGGAGATGTATGTCAGAAATCTATCGATCTCGGAGTATGACTATGGGACACACTATAACCATATTGCAAAGCGTGAACGTAAACTTCTTTTGCAAAAGAAAGAGATACGTAAATGGGAAAGAAAGATCAAAGAGACAGGGTTAACCATCATTCCTCTTCGTCTGTTTATTACCGACAAAGGTTTTGCTAAAATGGAGATCGGACTGGCTAAGGGTAAGAAGAATTACGATAAGCGTGAGACGCTAAAGCTCAACGATGCGAAAAGAGAGATGGATCGTAAAAAGAGATTTTAAAAGAGTTGTGATCTCATCTTGACATCAAATATTCCGCCACAAAATTACAGTCCATAGATATTCCGAAAGGAGATGTTCTTATGGTGAATGTGGGAAATAGCAACTACGGTTATTCAAAGGGCTGAAAGTACGATACCAAGACGGTTCATACTTTCAGCCCTTATTCTTTAAATTCTTTAACTGGTTTTATACCGTTTAAACGATTAAGAACCTAAAGTGGCCACCATTACAGCTTTGATGGTGTGCATTCTGTTTTCTGCTTCATCAAATACAATTGACGCTTCGCTTTCGAAAACATCATCGGTTACCTCCATGGCTTTCAAACCATATTTATCGAATATATCTTGTCCAATTTGTGTTTCACAGTTGTGGAAAGCAGGAAGACAGTGTAGGAATTTCACATCTTTGTTTCCTGTCATCTCCATCACTTCTTTGTTCACTTGATATGGCTTCAGAAGTGCGATTCTTTCTGTCCATACCTCTTCTGGTTCTCCCATAGATACCCAAACATCCGTATAGATGAAATCACAATCTTTTACTGCTTCTGCCACTGAATCAGTGATAGTGATCTTACCTCCTGTTTGAGCAGCGATCTCTTGACAACGATCTTGTAGCTTCTGCTTAGGTTGACACTGTGTAGGTGCTGCAGCACGGAAATCCATACCTAGTTTAGCCGCGCCGACCATTAATGAGTTACCCATGTTGTTGCGTGCATCTCCAAGGTAAGCAAACTTCACTTCAGATAGATCTTTAGAGGAGTGCTCCATCATGGTAAGGAAGTCGGCAAGAATTTGTGTTGGGTGGAACTCATTGGTTAGTCCATTCCATACAGGAACGCCAGCATGCTCGGCCAACTCATTGACAATCTGTTGTCCATATCCACGATATTCAATACCATCGTACATACGTCCCAACACTCGGGCAGTGTCCTTCATTGACTCTTTCACGCCAATCTGCGAGCCTGAGGGGCCGAGATAGGTAACTTTTGCACCTTGATCGTATGCCGCGACTTCGAAGGCACACCTTGTACGTGTAGAAGATTTTTCGAAGATTAATGCGATGTTCTTACCCTTCATGGTGGGTTGCTCATACCCCCCTCTTTTGGCTTTCTTCAGATCTTCAGCTAGTTGAAGAAGGTAGCGAAGCTCCTGAGGAGTGTAATCCAAAAGGGTAAGGAAACTTTTATTTTTAAGATTGAATGCCATAATGAAATTAGTTTATTGAGGTTATGCTTTGTGCGCCTCTCCGTAATGAAGCGTTATCTTCGTTCCATACTTTCTGTCTTGGAGTTTGGTTGCTTCAGTGATGATAGCTTTCTCGCCACCACTTTTCACAAAATCCAAACAAGCATTGACTTTAGGCTGCATGGTTCCTTCGCCAAAAGCACCTTTGTGTCCATATTCGACTGCATCTTTGTAGTCGAGAAATTCCAATACTTTTTGGTTTGTAGTGCCGTAGTCAGAATAAAGATAAGGAACATCTGTTAAAATGTAAAACTCGTCAGCATTAACGCTTGTAGCCAACACTGAGGATGCCATATCCTTGTCTATCACCCCTTCCACAGGTACCAGATTATTGACTTGATCGAGGTAAACAGGAATTCCTCCGCCCCCACTGGCAATGACAATTACTCCCCTTTCACACAACTCTTTGATCCATCCGGAGTTCATCACAGAGATAGGTGTAGGAGAAGGAACCACACGACGATAAGCCCCCTCTTTCTTTGGAGAAGGTCTGAACTGCCATCCATTCTTCTGCTCTAACTCATTCTTTTGTGCTTCAGTGTATGTCGGGCCTACACGTTTTGTCCAATTGACAAATGCATGATCGTCAGGGTCTACCTCAACCATCGATGACATAGTAATCACTTCTCTTTGCATATTGTATTTTTTCAACAAATTGCGCAGGTTTCTCTCAATGGTGTAACCAATCCCCCCTTGGGAGTCAGCCACACAAATGTCTAGCGGCATGGATGGAATACCATAATCCCTTGTTCCAGCTTCATTACGAAGAAGAATATTACCCACTTGAGGCCCATTACCATGAGTGATGATAATGTTATAGTTCTGCTTTATCAAGAATACAATATTTTCGAGGGTATCCATTGTATTCTTATTTTGCTGATCCATATTTCCCTCTTGGTTAGAACGTAATAGAGCGTTTCCACCAAGAGCTACTACTGCAAGTTTTGTCATAAATACAAATATTAAAAGGAATCATTGGTAACAAATTACAGAACTAAAATAACACATTTAGATCCTACAAACCAATGACTTGAACACTGCTTAAGAACATCGAGAACAAGAATAAAAATCATATCTTTTCCGGTTTGTTTGCCACGAAGCATAATGAAGTTCACTTTTTAAGATAAATTCTACGTAAAGTATAAAACTAGTACCATACAAAAGATTAAATTTGTAATACAAATGACAATGAATAAACGGATTTTCTCTTAATATGATAAAAAATAAGACCAAAGGCATAAGTAATCTGTTCTCAAAAATTAAAAACTTACGACTAGGTGGAAGAGTAAAATTGATTTTTGCCCTTCTTTCTTTCGGGTTTGCGTTATATCTACTCATATCATTACTACTATTCTTCATTTTAGGAAAGTCAGATCAGAGTGCATTAAGCATTACGATTCATGATATTCTTTCGGACCCCAATAATACAATCCATAATATTGGCGGGAAATCAGGGATCTATTTGGGCGACTACCTAATCAATAGATATCTAGGACTTTCTTCTTTTGGACTGGTCTATTTTTTCGTTCTTATAGGTTTTCTTGCCTTGGGAGGCAAAAAACGCTTCTTGATCCGCTCGGTGAAACTAATGTTGATAATGGCCTGGAGTAGTATCACTTTGGGTTACTTGTTTGTTGCATTTTATGAGAATTCAAACTTCTTCCCCGGGGGAGCGTACGGTCTGTACTATAGCCAACTGATGAATGGAGTGATTGGGAAACTCGGTACGTTCTTGGTTTTGGTTATCACAGCCATGATCTTCTTTATCTATGAGTTTGACAACTTCCCAGATCTTCTGAAAGAGGCGATGGAAAGGGTGATTGACTTCTTCTCATATAGCTTTCAAAGAACCATTAATTTCTTTAAATCTCTTTCATTTAAGAAGGTTAAGAAAGATAGTTTGGCCAGTGAGGTGAGTAATAATGAGGCAGATATTGTGATGGAAGAGGATGTTATAGATGATAGTACTTTCTCACAAAAACCTATAACAGAAACGTTTGAAACACATCATGAGTTTGAGTCTTATGTACAAACTCCTGTCAGGGAACATGTGGAGATGGACACGGTACCGACGAGACCATTTAATGAGACCGATTATGAATCTGTTCATATTCCAATACATAATTCAGCACCGGTAGCTGAAGAGGAAGGCTTGAGTCTTGAAGTTACCGAAATGATTCAAGAGGAACAGGTGGGTGAGTTGGATCATACGGAGATAGAGGATTACGATCCAACCTTAGACCTTTCCTCCTATCGTTTTCCGGGGTTGGATCTTCTACGTAAATTCGATTCGCAAACAAATATTGTTACCAACGAAGAGCTACAAGAGAATAAAGAGCGTATTGTGGAGACACTGCGTAACTATAATATTGAGATTAAAAGTATCAAGGCCACCACAGGTCCAACTATTACTTTGTATGAAATTATTCCTGCACCTGGAGTGCGTATTAATAAGATTAAGAACCTAGAAAATGATATTGCTCTAAGTTTGGCAGCGTTAGGTATTCGTATTATAGCACCTATCCCAGGAAAAGGAACCATCGGTATTGAGGTTCCAAATCAAAAAGCACAAATTGTTTCGATGCGCGAGATCATAGGTTCGAAGAAGTTTTCAGAGTCGAGTTATGATCTTCCTATTGCATTTGGTAAGACAATATCCAATGAAGTTTATATGGTGGATTTAGCTAAGATGCCACATATCTTGGTTGCAGGTGCAACAGGTCAGGGTAAGTCCGTGGGACTAAATGCTATGATTACATCACTGCTGTATAAAAAGCATCCATCGCAATTAAAGTTTGTGTTTGTCGATCCAAAGAAGGTGGAGCTGAGCTTATACTCCTTGATTGAGAACCACTTCTTAGCAAAGATGGAAGATGAAGAAGAGCCAATTATCACAGATGTGCAGAAGGTTAAAAATACGCTAAACTCTGTCTGTATCGAGATGGATAATCGATATGATCTTCTGAAGAATGCACATGCTAGAAATATAAAGGAGTATAATAAGAAGTTTGTTGAACGTAAATTGAATCCTGAGAAAGGACACCACTATCTTCCATATATCGTAGTGATAGTGGATGAGTTCGCCGATTTGATTATGACAGCAGGTAAAGAGATTGAATCTCCTATAGCTCGTATTGCACAATTGGCACGTGCAGTCGGAATTCATATGATAATAGCAACACAGCGTCCATCAGCCAATATTATTACTGGACCTATTAAGGCAAATTTCCCTGCAAGAGTTGCATTTAAGGTCGCTTCGATGGTAGATAGCCGAACCATTCTTGATGCTCCAGGAGCAAATCAGTTGATCGGGAAAGGAGATATGCTAATTCAAACAGGAAGCGAGATGACTCGTGTACAGTGTGCATTTATTGACACTCCTGAAGTTGAAGAGTTGGTTGAATTCATTGGAGAACAACGTGGTTACCCAACAGCATTTTTCCTTCCAGAGTATAAAGATGAATCCTCACAGATGGCTGATGATACCGATTTGGATAATCGTGATGAACTTTTTGAAGAAGCTGCACGATTATTGATCATGAACCAAGTAGGTTCTACTTCGGCCATTCAAAGGAAGTTTTCTATTGGATATAACAGAGCAGGAAGGATCATGGATCAACTAGAATACGCCGGTGTAGTAGGCCCTAATGAAGGTTCAAAAGCTAGGAAAGTATTGATACCTGATGAAACAAATTTAGAAATGTTATTACAATCACTGTAATTTGACTATATTGGGACAGGATTTATTATAAACATAATATATGAAGAAAACATTACTGCTATTCACTATTATCCTGAGCACAACTTTAAGTTATGCACAGATGGATGGAAAGAGTATTATCGATAATTTCACAAAGAAACTAGAGTCATATCCATCAATTGAAGCATCATTTGAATTCACTTTGGAGAACAAAGAGGCTGAAATTAGTGATACTAACACAGGTAAACTAGTTATCCATGGAGATAAATACAGATTGGATATGCTGGGGATAGAGATATATTCTGATGGTAAAACAAGCTATTCTTTCATGCCAAGCACTAATGAAGTAAATATTTCAACAGTGGATAGTGAAGAAGAAGGTGCTGTTGATCCAGCAAAGATGTTCCGTATGTATAAGGAGGGAATGAAAGTTAGACTTCTGAATACAACAAAAAGAGGTAATGTTACGGAATATGAGATCGAGCTAATCCCATCGACGGAAGATAACTTCAATAAATTGGTTGTTTTTATTACATCTGAGAATAAATTAAACAAAGCAATCACTTATGCAAATGATGGTAATGTTTATACGATTAACATCAATGAAATGATTACTGATAAGAAATTTGAAGATGGTTATTTCAAGTTTAATAAAGCAAACCATCCAGATGTCGATATTATAGACATGAGATAATCCTTGATTAAGGATGAATAAAAAAGGAAAATATCCACTGCGATATTTTCCTTTTTTTTATTTAAGATAGAGATATGACTCAGTTCCTTGATTAAATAGAAGATCTATAATAGAGAGGTTAGGAAGAAATTCACCTTTAGAAAACATCATCTGCCTATAAGGCTTCTGGATGAAGCCGGGATCCATTAAAGGCTTCTTTGGTGTAATGTAGCTCCTCATATCCTCAATGGCTTTCTCCTTCAAAGGAATTTGACTCATTAACTCACACACTTTAGACTCATCTAATAGATCTAACACAACATTATCTAGTGCCATATTAAAATCCCATAGATAGTCATATCTATGATTATAAAAGGGTTCGAAGTAATCTCTATAATACTCAAAATATGGGGAGTGATTATATGCTGCTAACATGGCTCTCCAATGTTGTTTCTGCCACTCGATATCATACGAAATCTTTACATCTCTTATAACTGTATGATTCTTAGCAACGACAGGCACTGTAAGATTTTGAATACCATTTGCTCCTAATATCTGACAACGATTTCGATAGGTCTGTTTAATATAACGCTCGCTATCTTCCCAAACGACCTTCTCGGCATTTATTCTATAGTAATAGTGTTGTACGTTACCTAAATAACTCGTTGCTAGAATTGTTCTTCTAATGTTTTGTTCCATGAATCTAGTAATACGATTTTCAATAGGATTGAAATGAAAGAACAAAGATAGCTATATGTTCTTTGAGACAACAGTATTATTACAAAACATTCGAATTGAAAGTGAAATATAAGGCTCCTTTCCAAGGTTGATTCTTTAAAGGAATCTACGTTTAAAAAATATGTAAGAGACAACCTCCACCACAGAAAAGACAGAGACACTTTACTTTGTATTTCACATAATCAACATGCGAAAAACGATAAATTGTAACCTATTTGTTAACTATCACTATACATTATCACATTACTCCTAGCATCAAGATGTCATTTAACATTTTATTTATTTATTTGATTAAGCTGCTGAAGAAGTAGATTGATATATAATATCCACATTTTTCCCTTATACAATAAGAAGTAATTAAACGTTAAACACTGTATTACAATAGATTACAAACAAACATCTTATCCATATGACTCATCAAAAGAAAATTATATCGTCCATTTTAACTGTTTCACCGCTTTACATAAAAGACAATAAACTCTTTAATTGTTAAATAAAACAAAAGACCTTTTTATCCTTATTTCTTTTACTTACTTTTATTGAAGTGAAAAACAGAGAGTATCAATAAAAACATCGAGATCATGACAAAGTTACAATTCCAAAAATCTTTAGTAGGATTAGAAGATAGACTTTACTACTATGCATTAAGCTTGACAACGAATCAAGATGCAGCAGCAGATTTAGTTCAGGAGACTTTCTTGAAAGCTTTGAATTATCAAAGCAAGTTTAAAGAAGATACGAATTTTAAGGCATGGGTGTACACTATTATGAAGAACACCTTTATCAATGACTACAGAAAAAAGGTCAAAAATAAGATGAACCTTGATAGTAGTTCAAATGATTACCTTCTGTCCATAGCTAAAAATAAGGTGTTTGCAGCACCAGATGCACAACAAGAGATGAAAGAAATATATCACGCAATAGATAACCTCCCTGAGAATATCAGAGCTCCATTTGTACTGTTTCAGAAAGGATATAAATATACAGAGATTTGTGACATTCTAGGACTTCCAATGGGAACAGTAAAGAGTCGAATTTTTCTATCGAGAAAGAAGCTAGAAGATCAATTTCTAAATGTACAATAAAAAAAAGATTAAGATCAGCTGTCTTAAAGTGACAACTCAAAAACAAAAGCAAATAATTCAAAAGAGAGGCATATGTCTCTCTTTTTTTGTCGATAGATTAGAGCCATGGAGAGCAATAATGGCACTAAAAAAGGGGCTTCTTGAAGAAGCCCCTTTCTAATAAGTATAATATCTAGTAGATTAACATCCACATCCAGAACCACATCCTTCAGCTTGGTCATCACCACAGCTTCCAGAGTCACAGCCACCAGAACCACATCCACATCCTGAATCAGGATTATAAACAGCTTGTAGCTCTTCAACAGTAGGCTCTTCGATAGTAATGACCTTACCAACAAAGAATAGTTCTTCACCAGCAAGAGGGTGATTGAAGTCCATCTTAACATTTTCTTCAGCAACCTCAAGAACAATACCAGTCATACGACGACCATCAGAAGTCATCATAGGAATCATCTCACCTACTTTGATTTTCTCTTCGTCAAACTTACCTTCAGCTTCGAAGATAGTCTTAGGAAGTTCAACAACTGCTTCTTCATTTACAGCACCGTAAGCATCTTCTTCCGAAAGTTGAACACGGAATTCTGCACCTTCTTCTAATCCATCAATTGCAACTTCAAAAGCTGGAAGCATCTGTCCTGCTCCATAAATAAATTGAAGTGGATTCTCTGCCGTAGCAGATTCATAAATATCTGCATCGAATGAATCGACACGTAAATCATAGGTTAGCGTAACCTTTTTATCTTTAACGATACCCATATTATTTCCTTTAGTAAATTTAAAACAATGAGACAAAGAAAGTATATTTCATTCAAGAAATAAAAGATTTAGACCTTTTTATCTCTATAGGCAAACACCTTTCTTTATTTAACAATTATCATAACAAAAGTCCTAACCCTATTGTAAGGGGTTAGGACTTTTAATATAATGGACTATAATTGTGCAATCATTTACCCAACTACTTCAACAACAACCTCATCACTTTGCCACAATCCATGTTTTGTACAATAAGCATGTGCCATAAGTTTCATGTTTGCTTTAGTAGGAACTACATAGAAATCAACCTCAACTTGTCCAGCAGCGCTTCCTAATGCACCCGCAAGGAATTCTGCTTTTGCTAACATTCGCTCACCATCCCAAAGTTGTACCCATGAAATATAGTGATCAAAATCATCTGGGTGTAGATACTCTTCCCCTACTTTCACTTTCACTTTGTACTTCTCCCCTTTCTTAGCGTTACCATCAACATGAACAAATGCAGAGTGACGATCTATATAATCCTTCTTTGCTTCTCTCTCAATCTGAGAAATATTCTCATATTTATTAATCTTCATAGCTTTAAGTTTTTTTTATTACCACATTTCAAAAATAACTAACAATCGGCAAACAATAATGTTCTATTTCACTAGAATTTATTATTTATTTAGAAAGGTACTCTGCCACACCTTCTTGTGTTGCTTGCATTGCATCCTCTCCCTCTTTCCAGTTAGCTGGACAAACCTCGCCATGTTGCTCAAAATGTTGCAATGCATCTACCATACGAATAGCTTCGTCGATACTTCTACCTAGAGGCAGGTCATTAATTACTTGGTGGCGAACCAATCCTTCTTTGTCGATAAGGAACAATCCACGGTAAGCCACTGCAGCACCGTTAAATGCGTAAGATCCTGAATTCTCGTCTTTCACTTCACTTCCTGCTAGAACACCAAAGTTCTTAGAAATTGTCTTTGACACATCCGCCACAAGAGGATAATTCACGCCGCTAATTCCACCTTTATTTCTATCTGTTTGCAACCATGCAAAGTGTGAAAATTCAGAGTCAATAGAACAACCTACCACTGCTACATTTCTCTTCTCAAACTCTGCTAATTTATCTTGAAAAGCAATCAACTCTGTTGGACACACAAATGTAAAATCTAGTGGATAGAAGAAGAAAACAACCTCTTTCTTACCAACATATTGGTCTAATGAAAAACTATCAACGATTTGGTTTCCGTTTACTACTGCTGATGCATTAAACAATGGTGCTTTTTTTCCTACTAATACTTGCATGATATATATTTTTTTAATGATTTTAATCTTTTCTGTTTTGTTTCTAATACAAATATAAGGGAGGTAATGGTCTGAATCCAAAATAAATCATTCGATATAATTTATAAGCATATCGAGAAAACTTATAAGGGGTTTCAGCAATACAACTAATAGATTATTAATCAAACAATAAGAATAATCAGCAAATTGAAACAGCGCAACCATCTGAATATATATCTGATTTTAAGAAACCGAAAAAATAAGTTCATTTTTATGAATTATATTTGGTTTGACTGCGATATACTTTTCTATATTTGCGTGAAAACGTTCCATTTTTAATCACAAAAAATCAACTAGCATGAGTTTTATCCCAAAACAACGCCTTTTTTCTAGACAGTGGTTTATCGACTACGGATTGATTCTTCTAGGATGTTTCTTAATGGCGATAGGCTATGACTATTTTATCTCGCCTCACAAAATTGCACCAGGAGGAGTATATGGTATTGCCATTGTTTTACACCATGTAACCAAAGGTGTGTTTGATGCATTTCCGGAGGGGTTACCTGTAGGGGCAACTGGATTAGTCCTAAACATACCATTGACAATCGCGGGTATATGGATTTTGGGTCCTCGATTTGGTATCAAAACAATTCTAGGCTTTGCTATTTGTTCTATCATGATTGACGGCATCACATGGTTAAGAGTAGATGGAGAGCTACCACTAGTAAATGATGTTCTACTATCGTCGATCTTCGGAGGTCTATTAATAGGAGTGGGACTAGGCCTTATATTCAAAGCGAAGGCAACATCAGGAGGGTCCGACATTATCGCAATGATTATACAAAAATACTCTGGATGGTCATTAGGAAAACTTATGATTATCGTCGATTCTGCAATTGTATTGATTGCACTTGTGGCATTCGAAGACTGGAGAATACCTCTTTATAGTTGGCTAGTAATTTACATCACCGGGAAGGCTATTGACGTAACCATGGAAGGTATGGACTACAACAAAGCGTTGATTATTGTTTCAAAGGAGTATGATAAGATCAAAGATCATATCCTTATTGATCTTGAAAGAGGGGGAACAATGCTTCAGGGAAAAGGGATGTATAGCGACGAAGAGAAGCAGGTGATCTTTACCGTAATTACACGTAGAGAAGTTCCAATCTTAGAAGAGCATATCCACCGTATTGATCCAGATGCATTTATTACAGTGATGAATGCTAGTGAGATCCTTGGAGAAGGGTTCCAATCATTAACAAAGAAAGTTACACAAGACTAAATAACAAAAAAGGATGATCGAATGATCATCCTTTTTATTTATCTTAAACCAGATGGTCAACAACCCGTATCCAATCTAATGTCATATTGGTTGGCTGAACATTCTCTTTCTTCGCTGCTACTAGCGCTGCAATATCCCACTCAGCACCCCTAAAAGCTCCTGACTGGCGAGCAACCTCTTGGTTATTTAAGAACCAAACGATCTCATTATCTTCAATATCTATTCTATAAACATGCTTACGTCCAAAGTCAATTGACTTTAATGAAGTATGATTGGAAGCGTTTTCATCAAAAGTTCCAAAACCAACTCCTTTACCACCTGTACGAAAAAGGTCGATCATTTTACCATTACGACGATCTTTCAACACCAATGCATTCACCACACCCTCTTGTGGGTTAAACTTAGCTGCCACCTCAACAGACAATTTATTGGCCGTCACAACATTATTGCTATGCATCATTCCTGAAGTATAAGAGAACTTTCTAGGAATAAAGCCCATGGTTCCGGACCAAACTTTACCATCTTTAGACTCTCTCTGTAATGTAATATCACACCCTTTATTCGATGCTTTCACATTGCTTGTTTGATACAAATGCAGATCATCTACTTGAGAATAAGATCCCCCACTAAAATCACTATATTGAGGCTCAAAAGACCATCTCTCAGCCATAGTATTATTCTCTAGGAAAGACTCATCCAAAAGAAGAGCATTAGAATTAAAGTAATCCAACGCTGATTCCGACTGAAGTGCCAAATACTGCTTCACCTCACTAGATGCAGCCAATTCAATATAACGAGTTTTATTCACATCCTGCTCTTCTGCTTCCACAGGTGCAGGCTTTTGCATATTCTCAAGTGTTGCTTTAAGCTCCATATAATGGATCACATCAAAAGGTTGGTTATCTATATTCTCACTATTTTGAGCGATAAACTTCTTCACCTTTTTATTCTTCTCCAACTTAGCCAATTCACTCTTGATGTTCTCAGCTTCCGGATTACCTCCAGCTGAAACAGAAATATCTCCGTACTGTTCTCTTAACTGAAGATACTCACTAACGATCTGACTGTTATGCAATTTATCTAAGTTTCTTTTCTTATCAAGTATTTGATCCCATTCCTTTGATATCTTATCGTAAGTTGGAAACAATCCTAACTTATATTTCAATGTGAATAAAAATCCCATTCCTTTATATATATTTTATTAATAGCGTGATGATTACTCTATATACTTAAAGGCTAAGTTACAGAAAACTATTTAACATAGCATAAACAAATTGCAGTTTTTTAAAACCAATACCCCACAGAAAAGAATCCATCGATACGACTACTATGGTTTGAACCACTCACACTCAACTCAATTGGCCCGATCGGGCTATCATATGAGTACCTTACCCCCGCTCCAACCAATGGATAGACAATCTGCCCATAATCCACTGTTTGGTTATAGTCCGTAAAACTATCACTATTCACCGCGATATTAACCACCCCCGTAATATAGTTATCCTTAAAAATCTTAAATCTAAAATCTGATCCAAATATCAAACCATTCTGTGAGAGCAATTGCATGTTACGAAGTCCTATAAATGGAAGCTGATTGGGCAACTGTGTAATACTTGGATCTCCTCCAATAGAGGTCATCAAATATGATGGGAGCTCATCCCAAGTTACCATCCTAAAATTAACCGATGGGATCCAAGTCAAATAGTCCGCTAGCGTAATAAACTTACGCATATTAAGCTCCACAAAGATATGATCAAAGAAATCGCTATCTTTAAACCAATCATCCGTCATCAACTTAAAGTATCCTGAAACTTCCCATCCCCTATCGGCAAAATAAGCCTTATTCTTTGAATCGTATTTTAGATATGTAAATATACTAGCATAATCACTATCGCTAATATCAGTTTTATTAAAATTTGGACTTACCACATTAGAGACATCATACAACTGATAACCTACTCCAATTCCTATCAGCATTCTATCATAAATAATCGAATGGGCATCCACATTAAACTGGGTATAAAGAAACTCTATTTCGCCATTGGATCGACCATAACTATCATACAGAGGCAAACGCTCGTCCCTCAACTTAGCATTTGCACCCATACCAATATGATGACCACGATCCATATTATATTTCAGAGCAAACATCGACCGGTGGGAAAGGAGAGCATCGGCAGACAAACGAGAACCGAATGTTGTCTTTCCAAATAGAGTAGCATTCACCAAAAGTCCAGCATTATTTTCCGTGTTATAGTGTGCACCAACATTAATCCATGCCGTATGCGATTCGAGCACATCCATGCTTAGCACATACCCTCCATAATCATCTGAAAGCAGCTCATAAGTAACCAGTTCATAATACCCAGTACCATATATCTGATCAATACCTTGATGGATATCCGATAAAGAGGTCACACTTCCTGCATCAATCTGCAATCGTCCTAAAACCTCTTTTCTACTAATTTTATCCGTCCCCTTAATCTCAATCTCCGAAATAAAGAATCGGTCGTTTTCACGAGGAGGAATTTTAGTCATCAACCTCTCTTTGGGTTGAATCCCCAAAGAATCTCGAACTTGAATCAAGCGAGGCAAGATAGATAGAGCATACTGCTCACCAAGATGTATCAAAGAGTCGACCATCTCACCGCTAAAATCCATCGCATCGTAATTATCTATTGGTGGTCGAATATATAGGTCACACGTTTTAACATTCTTCTGGTAAGTGCCTTTGGCCATCCATGTAGTCACATTATCTAATATCGAATAGACACTGGTAATCTCTTCTTCATTCAGGAGTCTAGCTTGAATATCAATACCGATAATATAGTCGGCCCCCATATCTCGACAAACATCCACGGGAAAATTATTCACCATCATTCCATCCAACAAAATATACTTCCCCCATTTCACGGGAGTAAACACCCCAGGTATGGCCATACTCGCACGAATAGCCCTCTTCAGGTTCCCCTGTGAAAGGACCACTTCATCACCCGTAAGAATATCCGATGCAACGCAACGAAAAGGGATCTCAAGATCATCAAATGAGACATTTCCCTCATATCCCATGCAGATATCAGAGAAATATTTCAACACATTTTGTCCTTTAAGAATTCCTTTCGGGAGTTCGATCCCATCCTTAGAAATAGGAACCGAGAAATAGTAACGAGAATCTTCTTCTTTTACAAAGATGGGATAGTGCACTCGAGGGACATCATCTTTCATCATGGTCTCCCAATCTGAACAGCGCACCATACTATCCAAAACCGAGGCTTTATACCCCATGGCATAAGCACCTCCAATAATAGCCCCCACACTTGTTCCTGCGATATAATCAAAACGAAACCCATTCTCTTCTAACACTTTAATCACACCTATTTCTGCAAAACCTTTCGCACCGCCGCCACTCAAAACTAGCCCCATCTTTGGAGGTTTTGGCTGCTCTTGTGAAAAAGACAATAATGAAAAGTTTGCAAGTAAAAAAAGCAATAAAAGAAAGGGATAGAACTTCATAGCTAAATCATATTATTCATCAGGAGTAATTTCTTTATGGATATAATCAACAATATCCTTCTCAATACAATAAGGAATAAGGTGCCCTATTGGTTCATTCAATTTTCCTTTATTTCGTATCTCTGTAGAGGAAACATTTATCATGGGCGACTTTAGCCATTGAATATTATGCGAAGTCATTTCTGGTAGGTCAGAGACTGCCGCCATATCTTCTCGAGGAAACACATACAGCGAGAAATTATCTAACAAATCTTTATAGCGATACCATTTAGTTATATTTCGATAATTATCTTCACCAACGAGCAGTGAGAAAGAGTGTTCAGGATATTTATCTTGTAAGGCAAGAAGGGTATGAATAGTATAGAGAGGAAACTGCAGGGTCTCTTCTATTTCGGTCAAAACAACATTAGGAGTCGAAGTAAAAGCTTTTCTTATAAGGTTCTTGCGAAACTCTAATGGCCAGACATTAGAAGCCTTTTTTAAAGGATTAAGAGGTGTCACAGATAACCAAACCTGATCCACCTCCATATTCTTTAATAGCTCTTTTACCAGATAAACATGTCCATTATGGACAGGACTAAAAGATCCAGAAAAAAGGACTATATTCATTTAATCAATTTTATTTACAAAGTTTTGAACTACTGTTTCCGCCTCTTCAAAAGCCACAGAAAGCTGATTGTTGACAAGAATATAATCAAACTTTGGCTCAAAAGACAACTCAAACTTTGCCTTTGCCAAACGCTTCTGAATCACTTCTTCTGCATCGGTCGAACGACCAACCAATCTTTCCCTAAGAGCTTCAATACTAGGAGGCTTAACAAATATCGACAATGCATCATCGCCATAATATTTCTTAATATTTACTCCACCAACAACATCCACATCAAATAATACATGGTGTCCTTTGTCTCTAATACGCTCAACCTCTTCAATCAGTGTTCCATAGAAAGTATCGGTATACACCTCTTCCCACTCCAAGAAATCTTCACTTTCTATGCGCATCTTAAACTCATCAGGCGACAAAAAATAATAATCTTTCCCATCGATCTCCGTATGACGTGGCGTTCTACTGGTTGCCGAAACCGAAAACTCTAATGGCAGACCTTTTGTTAAAAGATGCTTTACAATCGTAGTCTTTCCCGATCCTGAAGGCGCCGAGAAAATAATTAACTTACCCTTACTCATCAACTATATATTCTTATAATACGTTCAAGACCTGTTCTTTAATCTTCTCCAATGAGTCTTTCATCAAGATCACGTTCTTTTGAATCTCCGTATGATTGGCTTTCGAACCTATCGTATTAATCTCACGTCCAATCTCTTGTGAAATAAAACCAAGCTTCTTACCCAACGCCCCTCCAGCAGAAAGAGTTGAATCAAAATAGTCACAATGGTTTCTTAAACGCACTTTTTCCTCATTAATATCAAATTTCTCAATATAGTAGATCATCTCTTGCTCAAAACGATTCGCATCAAACTTTTCTACTTTGGAAAACTCTTCAATATGATCATTTAATCGTGCTCTGATAGTTTGAATTCGATCTTCTTCATACTGCTCAACCACAGAAATAAGATCTCTAATCACCTGAATATTAGATTTAATATCTTTTTCTAAAGCACCCCCTTCTTGCAGTCTAAACTCACTAATTTCTTCCAATGCAGTAGCAATCAAACCCTCAATCTCTTTCCACTCATCTTCGTTAAGCTCCTGGTGCTCTGTCTTTAGAGCGTCAGGCAACTGCACAAGAGTCTGTAGAGTGTTTGCATCCAACGATACATTCAACGCTTCCGAAAGAGCCGTTAATTGTTCAAAATAGTTCTTTACAATCGGAATATTGATTTTTGTAGAAGACTGTTCACCAAGATTTTCATAGAAAAGATTAAACTCCACTTTTCCACGCACTAATTTTTCTGAAACCATCTTTCTAACTTGAATATCCTTTGCTTTATAAAAACTTGGAATTCGAGCATTGATGTCCATTTGTTTACTATTAAGAGATTTCACCTCAATAGTGATCTTTTTGGTTCCAATCTCCTTTTCGGCCTTTCCATAGCCAGTCATAGAATGAATCATAATAAAGTGCTTTTGAATACAAAATTAATCAAATAGTAGATACACACTCATTTTTACATAGAATTATTGAACCAATTCAATCAATTAATCTTTTTTGCACTAGTGCCATTATAGAACAAAAACAAACAATAAACAGATAAACACCTAATTTATTTGCCTTTTTAATATCAATTAATTAGATTGGAACACATTTTATTTCAAGACCATCACTTACGGCATAACCATAAAAAGAAAATAAATTTTCGTACTATCTATTTTTTTTAGAAATTAGCCCTCTGTTAAATACCAAAGAACACTTTATACTTGAGCAAAAATTAATGGGATCACTGTTAGAACTAATCAAACAAAGACGATCAACTAGAACATTTGAGAACACTCCTTTGTTAGGTAAGCTATGTCACGATGTACATCATATTGTACACAAAGACAACAAGGGTCCATTCAAAACGCCAGTTTGTATCAAACTGATTGATAGGCAAGAGTATATTCTTCAAAACCGCAACATGGGAACCTATGGGTTTGTCAGAGGTATTAGAAGTTGCATCATCGGTATTCTTGACGAAAGAAGCACCAAAGGAATGGTCGACTACGGCTATGTCATCCAAAAGAAAGTAATAAAACTACTTCAGATGGGGCTTGGCACCTGTTGGATGGGAGGCTCATTCCATCGCGGCGAATTCAAAGAAGCATTGGCTATCCCCGAATCTAAATTCATTCCTGCCATTATTCCTATTGGGAAATCACTCCCTAAATCTTTTGTCGAGAAAGCAGTTTGTTGTTTTGTGAAATCGAAGACTCGAAAACCTTTCGAAGAGCTATTCTTTAATGACAATCTATCAACACCGATCACAGGCAGACACGCCGAAGAGCTATACACTCCTCTAGAGATGGTAAGATGGGCTCCATCGGTAGACAACTCACAACCTTGGAGACTCATCCTTGATGGAAACAGTGTACACTTCTACATGAAGAAACAGAATCCTATCGAATCTTCCATTGTCCACATCAACCTGAATGCTATCGATATGGGAATCGCTATGGCACACTTTGAAATGGGATGTAACGAAGTAAACAAATTTGGTAACTGGCAAGAGACCCACCAAGAAAACCTAGAAGATGGGCTATACAGATATATCATCTCATGGAACTTCTTCTAAACTCCGTGGAGATGTGGTTAGATCTACCACTCATTAAGAATAAGTAATCACGACTATACGGTGACATCGAGAAGCTTCACCCCCTAAACTACCCTGAAGATACATCTTATTTTCAGATCTTTTATAACCGACAATTCCTTAATTATCTCCAACAGTTCATCAAGTTGACCTATACCCTCTTTGATATAATCTGCCATATTTCTTTGAGTACGATCAAAATCCTCTAATATACCCAACAGGTGGTGACCTTGAATTGAAATCTTCGTTAGATCATGAAACTCGGGACATTGAGTGCCTGCGGAACAACTGCTCATACATTTATCAAAGATACGAATCATATCTTTGATCAACGTTCGATTATGATCTACCTGTAGCATATCCCCATTTTTCATCTTTATATATAACTCCTCTAACGCCTTCTTTGAACAGCAGCTCGATTTATTATTATGGACAGTAGCATAATAAGCCCCATATTCCACATAAAACTCTTTGATCTCTTCACTCCAATGCTCTTTGATTTTATCAATTTGAATAAGGTAATCAGAATGACGCTGTAACATCTCTGTCTCAAACGTGTTAATAAACTTAATGACATTTATTAAATTGTAAGTGATATCTATATTACTCGGCGATTCTCGTTTTCTACAATTAATCTGGATTAATCTCATTAAAAAAGGAAAATCAAAACCATCGATCTTGTTTATCAACTGAGGTGTATGTGTCAAGAACTCAGCACCGATAGAGTCACGTGAAGCAATCCGCCTTAAGTACTCTTCAAAATAACGTTGCTGAGAACGGATTTTGTCCTTGGAAATATCAACCCAATAGTAAATCCCCTTAATATAAGCTTTTGTTTCTCTTCTAATAGTCTGTTTCTGAATATAATATGCTGAGATTACTGTACCCACAACTGTAAAAAAAGCAATACATAACGAAGAGTTATTAAACCATTCCATAACTTTATGATCATATCATTAAACACACAATACCCAAATAACAACATCCATTATATAAAAGTTTAAACAACCAACCAGTGAAACACAGAAATATTGAGATACAAACAGTTAAAACCAAACAAAACTCTCTTCTAAACTCCATCTAACCCAAACAACATCGACACGAAGAAACCCCCATCTCATCAACATCGACATGGGGTTTATCCCATCAAGACGACTCATAAAACTCTTGGTGTAAACCACACCACAAACAAAAAGCACACTAGATCCCTCTAATGTGCTTCTTTATATGGATAGGCTGACTCCTCAAAACAGTTCAGCCAAAACAGTAGTTATAGAAATATCACTTCTGGTTCTAACACAATACCAAACTTCTGTTGAATATCGCGAATAATCTTTTGAGACAGCGAAACCACCTCTTCTCCTTTAGCGCCACCATAATTCACTAAAACCAACGCTTGCTTGTCATGAACTCCAACCAAGCCCTCTTTATAGCCTTTCCAACCAGCTTGATCGATCAACCAGCCAGCAGCCACTTTCACCTTCCCATCAGGCAACGGATAGACCACCATATCAGGGTAATCCACCAAAAGCACATCAACAAAAGACTTCTCTAAAACTGGATTCTTAAAGAAGCTACCCCCATTTCCAATCACCTCTGGATCGGGAAGTTTACTCTCTCGAATGGCCACCACATGATCACGAACATGCTGTAGGGTTAAAGCGTCGCCATGCTGCTCCAAATCCTTCAACGCACCATAACCAATATTCATGGTATGATCCTTCCGTGTCAAACGATAGGACACACTCAATACAAGCACCTTGCCTTTATACTCATGCTTAAAGATCGAATCTCTATACCCAAAACGACAATCCTCATTCTTTAGAACCACCACTTCGCCTTGCTCAAAGTCCCACAAACAAACCTCTTGAATAATATCTTTGGCCTCCACACCATAAGCGCCGATATTCTGTACAGGAGAAGCTCCAACCACACCAGGAATATGCGATAGGTTCTCTACCCCACCCCAGTTTTTTGAAACACAATAGGCTACAAACGCATCCCACTCCATTCCAGAGCCAACTTCAACCAAAACATCCGAATCAGTTTGGGTTTCACTAATGATATTATCAATACGGGACTGAATCACCACCCCATCAAAATCGTCGGTAAACAACACATTGCTTCCTCCACCTAAAACAAACCGCTTCTCTGCAGCAAAAGTTGTTTCAAGCAGATCGCTCACCTTCTCCACATCTTCCATTGCATCGAAAGAGACATAGTGTTTCGCTTTGGCAACCACACCAAAGGTGTTCAACGACTTTAATGGATAATCTTTTTCTATGTATAGCATATCTAAATCGTAGCCTCCAAATTATATATAGAAAAAAACCGCCCTCTGAGACAGAAGGCGGTTCAATATATTTATTGTCTCTTATACATCGATATTTGCATAAACTGCATTCTCTTCGATAAAGTTTCTACGAGGAGCCACTTCATCGCCCATCAACATCGAGAAAGTATGATCGGCTTCTGCTGCGTTATCAATAGTAACCTGACGAAGCATACGCTCCTGTGGGTCCATTGTAGTATTCCACAACTGCTCTGCATTCATCTCTCCTAGACCCTTATAACGCTGAACGTGAACAGAACTATCGTTTCCATTCCCCCACTCTTCAACCAAACGATCTTTTTGTGGATCAGTCCAACAGTACTCTTCTTTATTTCCTTTCTTCACCAAATACAATGGAGGTGTCGCAATATACAGATATCCATTCTTGATTAGATCTTGCATAAATCGGAAGAAGAAAGTCATAATCAATGTAGCAATATGCGATCCATCCACGTCGGCATCGGTCATGATCACAATCTTATGGTAACGTAGCTTAGAAATATCCAACGCCTTCTCGTCGTCTTCTGTTCCTACACGAACACCTAACGCAGTATAGACGTTACGAATCTCTTCACTTTCGAACACTTTATGTGTCATCGCTTTCTCCACATTCAAGATCTTACCTCTTAATGGCAAAATCGCTTGAAACTGACGGTCACGACCTTGTTTTGCAGTACCACCCGCTGAGTCTCCCTCGACAAGGAATACCTCACATGCAGATGGATCTTTAGACGAACAGTCGGCTAGTTTACCTGGAAGACCACCTCCAGACAAAACGGTCTTCCTCTGAACAAGCTCTCTCGCTTTACGTGCTGCGTGTCGTGCCTGTGCTGCCAAGATCACCTTGCTCACAATGATTTTCGCCGCCTTTGGATTCTCTTCCAAGTAGTGTGCAAGCATTTCAGAAACTGCTTGATCCACACTTAAACTCACTTCCGAGTTACCCAACTTCGTCTTTGTTTGACCCTCAAACTGAGGCTCAGCCACCTTCACCGAAACCACCGCAGTTAATCCCTCACGGAAGTCATCACCACTGATGTCAAACTTCAACTTACTTAACATACCACTCTGATCAGCATAGTTTTTCAGAGTACGAGTCAATCCACGTCTAAAACCGGTTAGATGTGTACCACCCTCGATGGTATTAATATTGTTAACATATGAGTGAATATTCTCAGTAAACGAAGTGTTGTAACACAATGAAATCTCTACTGGAATATTGTTCTTCTCTGTATTGATATGAATCGACTGTTCGATAATACGATCTCTATGTCCGTCTAAATAGTCAACAAACTCAGCCAATCCTCTCTCCGAGTAAAATTCCTCTTTTTTAGGATTACCCTCTGCGTCAACCTCTCTAAGATCTTCCAATGTCAGGGTGATCCCTGCATTTAGAAATGCCAACTCTCTCAAACGAGCAGAAAGGATATCATACTTGAAAACCGTAACACTAAAAATAGAATCATCTGGCAAGAAAGTAATAGTAGTACCTGTACGGTCGGTTTCACCAACAACATGCACATCTGTTTGGGGCTTTCCACAAGAGTAATCTTGTTCCCAAATCTGTCCATTTCTATGAACTTGCGCCTTCAAATGGATAGATAGGGCGTTCACACAAGAGACCCCCACACCATGAAGACCACCAGAAACCTTATATGAATCCTTGTCAAACTTACCACCAGCATGAAGTACAGTCATTACCACCTCAAGAGCCGATCTCTTCTCTTTCGAGTGATACTCCGTTGGAATACCACGACCATCATCCTGAACCGTAATCGAATTGTCTGGATTAATTGTAACAATGATATTATCACAAAAACCGGCCAAGGCCTCGTCAATCGAGTTGTCGACAACCTCATACACTAAATGATGAAGTCCCTTTAGGTTTACGTCTCCAATATACATCGCAGGACGCTTACGAACCGCCTCAAGACCCTCTAAAATCTGAATACTATCGGCCGAATAACCAGAAGCTTCATTCACTTTTTCGTAATCTAAATCACTCATATATCTAATTATTCTATTATTATCAATCGATCTCTTCTTTTGCACAAACCAAAGGCTCTTTTTCAGCGAAAAATAGCTTATACATTTAAGAGCAAATATAACGAAAATTGTTCTATTTATTGCACTACTTTCAAACTAAAGAACAGCGAAAAATAGAACTTATTGCACTTATTTCTCTTTGCCTCGAAGAGATCCCTATCTTATTTTATCATTCTAGCCCAAATAAGCCCATTTAACAGACGTTTTCGGTCGCTTCCATGACCAAACACTCCGACCGCACAAAGGTTCTACAGCCTCAAAATAGCCCCAAAACACAAGACCTGCACAGAACCGATAAAGAAATCACTCTGGTTGAACTAGGAGTTCATCAAAAGTCTACTGGAGATTCATCGGGAAATCACAGGGACTTCACAGGGGAATCACAGGGGAATCACAGGGGAATACACCTGACATAGTTCGAAATTTCTTCGAAGACCATTCGAAGTTCACTCATCCATTTCGGGGATGGGTGAGTGAATTCCGAATGGTCTTTGAGGTAGATCCAAAGGAAGTTGGGAGAAAACCCGATGCATTCCCCTGTGAAGTCCCTGTAAACCCTCTGTGAATCCCCGATGGTTTTCCTATCCATCGGCTTTACGTTAGAAGGAGAAGAGTATTATACTAGAATAGAGGAGATGTGCGTTGTTTTCGAGGAGAATAAGTGTGGTGGGAGACAGACGGAGGTGTTGTGTTCATGGATGGAGGGCGGTTTTGGAAGGATATGGAGTGTGGTGGGAGGTGGTAATGAAAGAAATGCGGTACGACACAGAGGTCATACCGCATTTTTTAGATAGAAGGCGTCTGTTTTAAAAGGTCCATGTTGCGCCAATTTTCATCTCAAATCCGTTTTGTGTGTAACCAATCCACTGTTGGTAGCGTTGGTTCAAAAGATTGTTAAACTCACAGAAAGCCACTAGATTGTATGGCAATTCATACTTTGCTCCAATACCTAAGTTGACAAATGAATTGATTTCAGGAACGGTGGTGTCCACCACGACTTTATTATCGCTGTCTAGGGTGTAGGTCATTCCTTTTTGTGCACCGGTGAAGCGAAGCGTCGAGTTCATGGTCAAACGAGGTGTGATGTTGTATCCTCCATCCAGATTAAAGGTCACTTGTGGCTTATAGAACAGTGAGTCCTTGTTTAGGTTATAGTGGTGGTACATCACTCCTGCAGTTAGATAGGTTTTCTTTGAGAGCACCGCATTCAGTTTCAAACCGAGCTTCAAACTGTTTATATCTTGATAGAATGCTTTAAAACGGTTGTCATAGGTCGTGTTTGGTCCATCAACATGTTTTTGCATTCCCCAATAGTGGGCATTCTTCAACACCTCATATTCGGCAAAAACATCGTAACTCAACACACTAAACAGTCCTTTTGCACCTACTGTTGCTTTGATTTGCTGTTTGGCATCTTGCACACGTTGCCCATCATACATGTATGCGTTTTCGGCCATCATTTTGTAGTAGTCGTTGTTTTGCACCGCCCCTGTCATGTTTGCATAGAGGGTGAGATAGCCTTTCAACATGTAGTATTGCAGGTCGATCTGCGGGTAAATAACAATGGTATTATCAAATCCCGAATCAAACGATGCATCTATTCCTAGTCCAGCAGAGCCGATAAGGTTCTCGCTACGAAAACTTACTTTTGGTGTTAGTTTGAAGTAGATATCGTTGGATGAAGAATCGGGTCTAGTTTGCATCACGCTATTCAATTTATCGTATTGAATAGCAACGTCGACTCCACCATATAGGGTGTTAATTTTCTTCAATAGTCCTAATTTCAGACCGATGTTGTTTTCAGATTGTTTGTAGTTCGTTTGGAAAAATTGGTAATCTAAATTGGCATCAATAGATACTTTGTCTTCGTCACGATCGGTTTTATAGGTCAATCCAGCCGACACATTGTTTCGAGATATTTTATCGCCATAATTAAACGGGCTGTCTGTATTGTCGAGTAGTGAAGCTGGGACATCACCGATATAACCATAGTAACGATCAAACTGGTTTCCATATCCAACATTGACTCCCAATACCGAACGCTTAAGATAGAAACGCGACGAGAGGTCGATGTTGGTTACCGCATGAGGTGCATTGACTTTCTGACCCGACTCTAACTTCTGTTTTGCAAACTGCGATTCATGCAGAAGGTGGATTCCATAGAGGTGTTTAGATGCATTTTTATTGTTAAACATAAGCTCGAACAATGGAGAAAGATAGGTTCCCATTCCTGCACGGATGAATCCATTTCGGGAATGTTGGTAGGTTGGCATATCCATCTCCGCAGGCTTTAATTTGGCTAAGGAGACGTTGCTATCGATAGGGTTTCCCTTGATATCATACTCCACCTCTGGTTTTTGGGGTGTCTTTTGGGCTTCTGGCTCATCCATGATCTTCTGCACCTTCTCGACAACCTTTCTTTGAGACTCAAACTCAAACTCTCTATTGAATCCGATTTTTGTTGAGTCACCAGCTGCAATATGCTTCTCCGCCATGACTGTCTGTCCACTAAATAACCATAGTAACAAACCTAAACTATAACTAAAGTTTCTAATTATTCTCATTTCTATATCTTAAAAGTGAACTGCCTGTGTTTTCTTTGGTTCTTTCGTCGAACTAGTGTTGGCTGTCTTTGGCTTAGCGACACCCGTATCGGAAGCTTGTGCTAGCACCTTTTCAAGTTGGGTTTTTAACTGATCTTCAATATCTAATTCTTGATTTAAAAACGACTGAACGGTAACTTTAGCCATCAATTTATCTCCTTTTGTCAACATGGCCTGAGAAGCAACAATATAGTAGCGAGCCAATACATTCGGATTTGGACCAACTTTAGGACCATACTCTTTTAAAAGTAGGTTTACACAATCATCATAACGAGCGGCTTGATATAACAACACCCCTCTGCGGTAAACTGCATTGACGCTGTACTTGTCGCTGTAAGAGATAAACTTCACATCTTCCAGAACCTTTAACGCTTTGGCATTCTCTTGAATCTTTAAATAAGACAACCCTTGAAGATATCTCACCTCGTTTCGAAGAGAGGTAGATAAACTTCCATAGTGGCCAAGCTTATCACCTGCTTCGATGACCTTTTTCCACTGTTTCGCAGCAAAGGCTGCACGAACATAACCGATGTATCCTGTTACGTTAGCATCTTTATCTCCCTCAATCCATCTCATACGCTGGTACTGTATCAGCGCTTCGTCGTAGCGTGCTTGCGTCATTAAAAAGGCGGCAGCATCTTTGAGTGCTACGGCATAGAAAGGACCACGCCCTAAACGGATGATCTGATTGTTATACATGTAGGCCTTCTCCTGGTTGTCTAAGTAGTTATAAAAAGTAACCAAATAGTGATAAACCTCTCTGCGATGAGCTCCTTTAGGGAAGTCATTAATATATTTTTTCAACGAAAGCTCACAGGCAGTGGTGTGGTTGTATGGCAACAACACATCTCCTTTTACTCCTTTCTTTAGAAGAATATTGGCCTCTTTCTTCGCCTCATAGCGATCGAGATCTTTATGTTTTTTATATGCTGAGAATTCAATTGTCTCTTTTAGAGACACCTTGTCATTGTAATGACTTTCGATGGCTTGGAAACGTAGGGCATCAGGGTCGACATCGTTCTTGTTAACAGGAATGTGGTTGCGCTTCACATATTCAACATAAGCATCAGGATTGTTGGTCTGTATATATACACTCTTCAACTTAGACAGTGCCCTTTTACGCTTTTCTGATGATGGATAGTTTTCAATCAAATCTTTTAACGACTGCGTAGCTGCAGTGTAGTTCTTCTCACGTATATATATTCCCGAAAGATCTAAAAGTGCCTCAGGAACATACTTGGAGTCGTTGCTAGCAACCACCTTCCTGAACTGCCCTTTGGATTGCTCGATAGCATCCCTGTTTCTCAACGACTTACCTAGTCGCAGATGAGAATAGGTTACATAGCTCGAGTTAGGAAAATATTTTAGTAGCTTATTCCATGTTTGCTCTTCAGAAGTAGCATCGTTCATATTGTTATATATGTGTGCCGATTGATATAGAGAATAGTCTGGATTACTCAGTTTTAGGTCGAAAGCTTTGTTATAATAATTTAAGGCCGAAGGAAGCTGGTTCAATACATAATAGCAGTCACCGTTACGGTTGTAACTGTCAGCAAGAATAGCTTTTGCAGGGGCTTTGTAACCATAGATAAAACGTTCAAAATATCGCTGTGCAACATTGTAGTCTTTCTTCATATAATAACAGTAGCCAATACTATAGTTTACCTTGTTCCCTTGCTTGATCAGAAAAACCCCCGGAGACGATTGATACTTAAGGTAGTAGTCCAATGCTTTATCGTAGTTGCCAAGCGAATAGTAACTCTCTCCCATCCAATATAACGCAGTGGCTTCTTCTCTCTCACTTAGCGATCCATATTTCATTGACTTCTGAAACATTTCAATACTCTTTTGGTACTCTCCCTGCATGTAGTATTTTAATCCCAATTTGTTACAGTTTATCTCATAAGCAATACGCATCTCATTGTCAACAAAAGATAGACTGTCGATGATCTCTAAGGCATGTTTATTATTGGGTGTATTGGAGAACGTAAGGGCAAGATACTTATAGGCTTCTCGGTTGCTGTCGGAATATGGGTATTTCTTGATATAATCGTTAAACATATCCAATGGATCATTGGTCGCACTCCAGTTCTGAAGATAGCTGATCTTGGTTGCCAAGAAGAATGCGTTCTCAGATATCGCAGGGTCAAAATCCATCTTCGATGCCTTCAATAGGCTCTCTAATGCTTTTGTACGGTTGCCTAATTTGTCGTAGCAAGCCCCTAGATGGTATAGACTATTTTGTCCCAAAAGCGAGTTGTTTTGGGCTGTTCTTTCAAAAATCTCTTTGGCAGCTTGGTACTCCTTGTTGTGGAACAGGCAGTAAGCATAGTAGTAGTCGGCTTGATCGTTGCGACTGTTTGCTTTGTCTGCATATTCACCGAAATAGGTTAAGGCTTTTTTGTAGTCCTTTTTCATAAAATAAGCCTCGCCCATTAGACGAGCCATGTCTCCCTTTAAACTACCCTCTGCTTTTTCATATAGCGGCTGAGCCATCTTCAATGCATCATCATAGGCTCCTTTTTTAAGCATAATCTGACACTTGTATGTCATTACAAAATCATCAAATTCAGGATCATTCTCAATCGATTGCAGGTGCGAAAGAGTGCTACCATACTTACCCTGCTCATAGAAGATGTAGGCCAAATAGGAGTGTGATGCATTGTTATACATCGAAGCATTATCGTCCTCATCAAAAGAGACTACAGAGAAAAACTGGTTTTTTGCGGCCTCAAACTCCGATCGGTTTAGTAGACAGTATCCTTTCTTGTAGTGAAACTCATCTAGAAGGTTTTTATCTAACTTCTCATCTGAAACTTTATCAAAGTATGTCAATGCTTGGTCGTAGTCCTTTTGTGCAAAATATTTGGATGCCAATTCGAAACTACCTAGAGTAGCCAAACGACTATCAGAATAACGACTAATGAAATTCTTCATTAAGGTGTAACCACGCTCTTGATTTAGGTGAAGTGAAGATGACGCATAGTAGTAAGTAGACTCGGTTTCGAAATTTCTACTGCTCGGTGAAGATTCCAATATTTCCTCAAATGCAAAACAAGCACTGCTATAGTTGCCACTGTTATACATTTCTAAAGCCTTCTCAAACTTCTCAGCAACTTTACCTTGAAGCACTTGACCATGTGACACATAGACAGATATTAGAAATACAAAAACTAACGACATTGTCTTTTTCATTCTACCCATTTTATATGATGATTTACCTGGATTACAATTTTTATTCAAAACAAAATACGATAGCTCCTTCGGAGTAACGCAATTTATCTTCAAAAATGCATATTTTTGTCATAATTAAGGTAATGAAAAGCAAATTATTTAAGGTAAAAAATAATCATAACACCACTGTATATGGATCGATTATTAAAAATTAAAAATGCGAACTTCCACCAAAAAGATAACCTGATACTACAAAATGTCAATCTTGAGGTAAACCAAAAAGATTTCATCTATTTGATTGGGAAAGTAGGAACAGGAAAGACTACAATCTTCCAATCCATTTATGGTTCATTGCCTTACAGACAAGGGAGTGTTGTTCTAGACGGACAAGAAGTTATGAATATAAAGAAAAAAAACCTCTATCTGCATAGACGCAAAATCGGGATGATCTTTCAAGAGTTCCACTTGCTAGAAGATCGTACGGTAGGACAGAATTTAGAGTTTATATTGAGAGCAACGGGCTGGACCAACAAGTTGACCATAAACAATCATATCGATATGACATTAGAGTGGTGTGGTATTCGTCACTTGGGAACAAAATTCTCGAACGAACTCTCCGGAGGCGAAAAGAACCTAGCATCAATCGCACGGGCTATCATCAACAACCCCAAGCTTATTATTGCAGATGAACCAACACAAAACCTTGATCCAGAGACTGCAATAAAACAGATGAAACTTTTGGACAGGATCAATCAAGATGGAACGACCATCATTATGGCAACACACAATCACAATATCATCAATATGTTTCCTAAGACAACCTATGAGTGTGTGAATAATTCATTGATAAAAATCTAACACAAACCAACAC
>JAONJW010000024.1 GCA_028377305.1 Prolixibacteraceae bacterium
TAATATATTGCCTGATCCAGAAAAGTCACTTAACCTTAAGTTTAGATAAAAAAAAAGGACAGAGTCCCCACTCTATCCTTTCAAACCTAACTAACTAAACCAATAAAACTAACTAAATCCAAACCTATGAATTTAAAACACATTACAAATGTAATGCTTTATAACACACAATCCAAACCTCTCACCTAATAATGTTACAAAACAGGCAAAAAAGTTTGGTTTTAATTATTACACATAGGGACAACTCTATTTTAAGTGTACTAAATCTTAAGATAAATATTATAGACAAAAAAAAAGGATAGAGAATCCTCTATCCTTTCAAACCTAACTAACTAAACCAATAAAACTAACTAAATCCAAACTTATGAATTTAAACACACTACAAATCTAATGATGTGTTACTAATAGAACAACTATATCATGTTATTGTTTTGTGAACTTTGTTTTAAAATAATCTTAATGTGTTTTTCAACTTTTCAAGAATGAGAATGCAGTAAAATACTGCATTCTCTGAAAATCAAACCTATAAAACTAACTAATCCAAATCATTGAATCTAAAAACACTCTTAAAGTTACATCCTCATAATAGAAAAATAGATGACAAAAACCACTATTTTGCAAAAGTTGACACAAGTCATTAATTTAAAAATGAAAAAAGTAATTAAGTCATCAACAAGGTGGAATCAATGATTCCTAGTTTGAGTACAATAAATAAGGGACATCGAGTTTCAGAACAACCATGAAAAGAGACGAAGTAGGGCTTGTGAACCACCAAGAGCAACTTTACATAGAATTCAGAAGAGATTGAAAGCTCTTTTCTCTCAATATTCATGAAGAACATTAGTAGTTCACACAAAATTAATTCACCCAAATACCTTAATTGATGTATAAACTTTGAATGACATTCCGAACCATATCCCTCAGAATCTCCTAACATTCCTCTCCGATACCATTTGATAAAATATTGTAGGATCACAAATAAAAAAACCTGTACACTTTGTCAAATATACAGGCTTACTAATTAATATCTTTATAAGAAGGGTTATTTACCACAACACTTTTTAAATTTCTTACCACTACCACACCAACATGGTTCGTTACGCCCCATTTTCCTATCAGAACTAATGGTATTCATTGCATCCACAGTTTGAGTTTTAGCATTCCCTGAAACATAGACCCATTTATCATTCTCTTTGATAAACTGAGAACGTTCCTCTAATATTGTTTGCTCAAATCCCTCTTTGTAGTAGGCTTTAAAGTGGACTTCACCCTTATCTCTTAGCTCTTTTGACGAGAGAACATCAAGTTTCGTGTAGGTCACGGTATCACACCATGATTTTAATCCTGCCGATGTATTGGGTTTTGCAAGACGCTCGGTATCTATAATATATTCTACTTCTCCTAGAGAGAATGCAGTAAACCTTGACCTCATCAACTCCTCTGGTGTTGTTGCTTTCTCTTTACGAGAAATAAAACGTCCACAACAGCTGTTATAATCTTCTACTTTTCCACAAACACACATATACTATATCTCTATTTTAAAAATCTTTTTAATAATCCATCATATGATTCAATACGTCGATCCCTTAGAAAGGGCCACCAACGTCGAATTTTTTCACTTCGACTCATGTCTACTTTAACTACTTTAACTATTTCTTGATCGATTGGTGCCTCGTATAACATCTCGCCTTGTGGTCCGGTTACAAAACTGTTGCCCCAAAACATAATGCCTGTTGTCACTTGTGATGAGTCTAATTCCTTTCCCACACGATTGACTGACACAACAGGTATACCATTGGCCACCGCATGCGCTCTTTGAGAGATAACCCATGCATCTTTTTGACGCATCTGCTCATCATGATCATCCATATCAGACCAACCAATCGCCGTTGGATAGATCAACATCTCGGCTCCAGCCAAAGTCATCAACCGAGCGGCTTCAGGAAACCATTGATCCCAACATACCAAAACACCTAAACGCCCTACAGAAGTATCTATTGGTTCAAACCCGATATCCCCAGGGGTAAAATAGAATTTCTCATAAAATCCGGGGTCATCAGGAATATGCATCTTACGATATTTACCTAACATCTCACCATCTTTTTCGAACACGACCGCTGTATTATGATACAATCCTACACTTCTTTTCTCAAATAGAGAGGTTACTAGAACCACTTGATTCTCTTTGGCCACACGACTATAGAACTCCGAAGCTTCGCCCGGAATTGATTCAGCAAGATCAAAGAGATCAGTATTCTCTGTTTGACAAAAATAAGGTGTATCATGTAACTCTTGTAACACAATCAAAACGGCGCCCTCTCGAGATATTTCTTTCACCTTTTGTTCAATAGCAGCTCTATTGGTGAACATATCCTCAACACATCTTTGTTGTATTATACCAACCTCAACAGTTCTTTTCATCTTATGTATTATATCTCAATAAAACCTTCGGGATATTGCATCGTAACACAGTGTAGCGATCCATGTTGTTTTATCAACACAGAACAATCCACTCCTACAACATCTCTTCCTGGGAAAAGGTGGGAAAAAATTCTTAACACCTCATTATCCTTTTCATCATTATATGTAGGCACCAATACAGCCCTATTAATAATAAGAAAATTAGCATAGGTTGCAGGCAAACGCATTTGGTCTTGGTCATATATTGCTTTTATCCATGGCAAACGAACCAGGAAATAAGGCGCACCATTTTTTTGTCTAAAAGACGAGAGACAAATAGCCATCTTGTTTAACACTACATAATGATCATCATTTGGATCATCACAGCCTTGATAAACAATGGTGTCTTTGGAAATAAATCGAGCCAATGTATCGATATGGCTATCGGTATCATCTCCTTCTATTTTACCTTCTTCTAACCATAAGAAATGATCTACACCTAGATCTTGTCCTAATCGCATTTCGACCTGCTCTTTGGTTAGATGCTCATTTCTATTTTTTGATAGTAAACATGCACTAGTAACCATACATGTACCTTCCCCATCAGATTCAACACCTCCTCCTTCTAAAACAAAATCTAAGGCATTTCTATATTCCACCTTAGACGAAAAGACTTTTGACTGAAACATTTTTATTGTGATCTGATTATCTAGATATGAAGGAAACTTTAATCCCCAGCCATTAAACTTATAATCATATATTATAGGTTTCCCATCTTCAAACACAGAGATAGCTCCATGGTCCCTTGCCCAAGTATCGTTATTCTCTCCTTTTACTACCCGAAATGGGAAAGGCCCAACTCTGCCATCTAATAAGGTTTTAACCTCCTCTTCATTTTGTGCAATAATTATTAATGGCTGATATTGAGTTATCGCTTTACTTAACTCAATATAACATAACAAGACCTCGTCATAAACCGCTACCCAGTCCGTACCTCGATGAGGCCAAGTAAGCTGTATTGCAGATTGTTTTGACCACTCAGCAGGCCAATCCACTGATGTTCTGTTATTACATCTTTTCATGCCACAAAGAAACAAATAATAAGAATATTAAACATCTCATAATTTGAAAATATAGAGGATAAAATTAAATTGCTTTCCCTTTAAACCTTTTCTATTTTTAGTGATCTAAGGATAGAAATACTTATTAAAATTATAACACACATTACCCAAAACTGTCATTAAAGTGAAAAACGCAATACTATTTTTCTCCCTACTTTTTGTTACGACTACAAAAGTCTGGGCTTCAGAAAACACACCTCAACCTCGACCAACTAGAGGTATTGTTGGTAGAGTGATTGATAAAAAAACAGAGGGACCTGTTGAATATGCAACGGTTGCATTATACCAAACACCAGAAAGGAAACTCATTACTGGTGTTGTCACCAATCAAAAAGGTATTTTCATACTCAAAGATATTATGAATGGATCTTATGAGTTAGAGATCAAATATATTGGATATGATAAATATGTGTCGAAACAATTTAAGGTCACAGACCAAAACAAGTTCATAAGAATTGGCCAAGTTATTCTAGCACCAAATTCTAAACTATTGAACGAAGTTGAGATTGTAGGCAATAACAAAGATATTGAATATCAGATTGACAAGAAAATAGTCAATGTATCCAAACAGCTGACTGCCACAGCAGGAACAGCAGTAGATGTTCTAGAAAATGTTCCATCTGTAACTGTCGATGTTAATGGTGATGTCTCATTAAGAGGTAGTACTAGTTTCACTGTTCTTATTGATGGTAAACCGACGGTGTTGGATGCAAATGACGCTTTAAAACAGATACCTTCAGCATCGATTCAGAATATTGAACTCATCACCAACCCTTCAGTTAAATATGACCCCGATGGGACATCTGGTATTATAAATATTGTAACCAAGAAAAATAAACTTACAGGTGTAAGTGGGATGGCAAGTCTTAGTGGAGGCACATTTGACAATTACAATGGGAATCTATTACTGAATTGGAGAAAAAACAAGTTTAACTTCACGCTTGGAGGAAATTTTAGAAATGGAAACTTCCCATATGATACAGAGAGCCATCGAGAAACCTTTTCTAATGATACCACGTGGATGACATCGTCTTATGGTGATGGAAAACGTAATTTCAGTATGCAGTCACTTAACGCTGGTGTGGAATGGGATTTCACAGATCAAGATGTGATATCTGTATCAGGACGTTTTGGGCAGTTTAACATGAATATGGGTTCTGACCTCAAATATTCCGAAACAATCAAGACCTCAGATAAGACAGTCTCAGAAGAGCAGTATCTAAGTAGCGAAAATGCAGATAGAGAAAGAAAATTCTATTCTGTAAACACCACCTACACTCATGATTTTGCTAAAAAAGGCCATCAAATTGAAGCACAGTTCAACGCCATGAGTAGAGACGCAGACGACAACTCTGGTAGCCAGTTGACTGATCTAAACGGAGTGATGACGAATGGAAAAATCAACACCGAATCTGGACCTAGTAGAAGATATATTACAAAAATAGACTATACCTTACCTCTACCAAACAAGAGTAAGCTTGAAGCTGGATTCCAAAGCAGAGTTCAAAATAGCACAGATGAAACCAAGTTATATGATTACGATGTAAATACAGGCTCTTTCGTTTTAGATGATAAATACTCTAGAACAACTGACTACCAAAGAGATATCTACTCCATGTATATGCAGTATAATACAACGATCGATAAGTTTGGTATTCAAGCAGGTTTTAGAGAAGAGTATACAGATCGTATTGTCAATTCTGATATTGCCAATAGTAAAACAGCAGTAAGAAGATGGGACTGGTTTCCAACACTTCATCTTTCATATAACATTACAGATAACGACCAGTTGATGACCTCTTATACTAAAAGAATTCATCGCACAAGAGGTCATTATCTTGAACCATTTATTACATGGGTAGATAATTTCAATGTACAACAAGGTAATCCTAATCTTATTCCAGAACTAATCGATTCATATGAAGTCACTTACCTAAAAGATTTTGGAATAAACTTCTTATCCGTGGATCTATACTATCGAATAACTCATAACAAAGTAGAGCAACTAGAGAGTGTTTATGAAGAGAACATTATAATGCGAACTCCAGAAAACGTTGGGAAAGACTACTCTTTTGGTACAGAAATTACATTAGGGATCTCTCCATTTAAATGGTGGAAGATAAATTTAATGGGAAATCTATATGATTATCGTGTAGAAGGACAGATGAATGATCAAGACTTCTCTAGATCTAGTTTTAACTGGACCGGTCGCTTCAACAATACCTTTATCATTAATAAAACAACTTCATTCCAGATCAACAACTCCTATCAAAGTGGTTCGGTTAGAGCACAAGGAACAACTGAGGGCTACTATAGTATGAATATCGCAGCTAGAAAGTCGTTCTTCGATCGCAAGTTAAATGCAACGATACAGATGAGGAATGCACTGAATACAATTAATCGTGAATCGTATTCAGAAGCACCTGGATTAAAAACATATAATAGCACTACTTATGGATGGCCTATGCTTAATTTAACTTTGAGCTACACATTCAACAACTATAAGCGAAGCTTCAAGAAAAGAGGTGATAGTAGTGATGATATGGAAATGGAAGGTTTTTAAAAAAAATTTATTTGTATATCAAATGATCCCCCCAAGTTTAAAAGGCTAGCCATATGGTTAGTCTTTTTTATTAAACCCAGAAGAAGAACGTCAATGGTTTTTCATTGCAATGCAGATTATCTTTGTTTATAATTCAAAGGTGGAATAGTCCTAAGAATACATATATTTGTTAAGTAATCAAACTAAAATAGACAGAACCGATCAAAGATATTGCCATGATGACATCTATTGAGATAAAACATATTAGCGATATACTAGGACTTCGCCCTCTTCAGGTAGAAAATACAATTCAGCTCTTTGAAGAGGGAGCCACAGTCCCATTTATTGCCCGTTATAGAAAAGAGAGAACCGAATCGTTGGATGAAGTGGCCATTGCCGACATCGAACAACAAAAAGAGAAACTAAATACCCTTGCTAAAAGGAAAGAGTCAATATTAAAAACTATTGCCGGGCAAGACCTATTAACTAGTGAGCTTAAAAAGCAAATCGACCAATCATATGATCTTCAACTACTTGAAGACTTATATCTACCATACAAGCCTAAACGACGCTCCAAAGCAACCATAGCGAAAGAAAATGGATTAGAGCCATTGGCTAAAATGATGATGAAACAAAATAATGATCGTATTGAAAGTAGTGCCGAACGATTTCTTTCAAAAAATGTTGACGATATTGAAAGTGCAATTACTGGTGCCCAACATATCATTGCAGAATGGGTAAACGAGAATAGTATTGCACGAGAGATTGTTCGTGATGTATTTCAACGTAATGCATTGATTGAAGCAAAAGTAGTGAAAGGTAAAGAAGAAGAAGGCAATAAATTCTCTAACTACTTTGACTGGAAAGAACCGCTTCATAAATGTCCTTCACACCGAATGTTGGCCATGCGTAGAGGAGAAAAAGAAGGTATTTTGAAAATCTACATTACAACAGATAATGAGCGTGTTTTAATACGCCTAAATCACTTATTTGTAAAGGCAAAATCGACAACATCTGGTTATGTTGAACAAGCTGTATCAGATAGTTACAAACGACTTCTAATGCCTTCTATCTGCACTGAATTTTTAAAATTTAGCAAAGAAGAAGCCGATAAAGAGGCTATCAGTGTATTTGCTGAGAATCTAAGACAATTACTTCTTTCTGCCCCTCTAGGTCAAAAGCGCATTCTAGCAATTGATCCCGGATTCCGTACCGGATGTAAAATCGTTTGTTTAGATAAGCAAGGTCAACTACTTCATAACGAAACAATTTTTCCTCATAAGCCTAAAGGAGACTTCCAAAAAGCAATGAAGAAAGTAGCACAGCTAACCAACGCATATAAAATTGAAGCCATTGCTATTGGTAATGGTACCGCAAGTAGAGAGACTGAATCTTTTATAAAAAGAGTCCCTTTTGATCGTGATATATCTGTATTTATCGTGAGCGAAGATGGAGCATCTATCTATTCTGCATCAAAGATTGCAAGAGAAGAATTTCCTCAGTATGATGTAACGGTTAGAGGTGCAATATCTATTGGAAGAAGGTTAATGGATCCTCTTGCTGAACTAGTTAAAATAGATCCTCAAAGCATTGGAGTTGGTCAGTATCAACACGACGTGGACCAAAAGCAGTTAAAAGAGGGGTTAGATCGTGTGGTTTCTTCTTGTGTGAACAACGTTGGGGTCAATGTAAATACAGCCTCGACCCACCTACTCCATTATGTGTCAGGACTCGGCCCTACATTAGCTAAGAATATTGTAGAATATAGGAATGAAAATGGTCCTTTTGAGTCTAGAGCTCAACTAAAGAAAGTGAAACGAATGGGGGATAAAGCTTTTGAGCAATGTGCTGGTTTCTTAAGAGTCGATCAACCACAAAACCCATTAGACAACTCTGCGGTACACCCAGAAGCATATGGTATCGTTTCACAGATGGCAAAAGACCTAAAGGTGAAGCCTTATGAGATAATTGGGAATAAATTACTTTGCGACCGTATCGACATATATAAATACACAACAGATAAGTTAGGAGCTCCCACACTATCAGATATTGTGGATGAATTGAGAAAACCAGGAGTAGACCCTCGGGAAGAGATTGAGACGTTCAAATTTGCTGAAAATATCTTTAAACTTGAAGATCTTACCATTGGAATGCTGCTTCCAGGGATTGTTACCAATATAACAAATTTCGGTGCATTTGTTGATGTGGGTATTAAGCAGCAAGGTTTAGTGCATATCTCTGAGATGGCAGATCGATTTATTTCAGATCCAAACGAAATTATCAAACTTCATCAACATATACAAGTGAAAGTTATAGACCTTGACATTTCAAGAAAACGCCTACAACTATCTATTAAACAGGTGTAATAGATAGTTTTGACTATATATAAAAGCCCTAAACAACATAATTCGCTTAGGGCTTTTTAATGTGTATGAATTATGTACACAAATCACATATATCTCCTAAAGATTACTCTTCTTCATCTAGTAACTCTTCTTGATAATCTAACTCGGCATCGAGAAAAGCGTCAGCTTGAGCTACCAAGTCACCAATTAATTCAACACTCTCAGGCTTTTCATCAAACCAATGGATCACTGGATTAGATGGTATACCATCATCATCCGACTCAATTAAGAATCTTGGACTCTCTGTATGTAATACATACACTTTATCAGGATCAACCTGTGCATTATCTGCGACTAAAAATTTTGGTAACATAAAGCTCTACATTTAGTATAAAACAATTTCGCACTCTTTCTATCGGCAAAGTTAATATTATTTCGTGTTCTTACTCTTTTGATGTTAAATTATATATTAAATCCTCCTCCTTTTGCACAAATATGATTCGATTCATCTTAGATGGAAATTATATTATATATATTCAACGACTCAAATCCTCCCATAACGTTACTTTTTTAGCCATTTATTATCATAATTGTTATCATATATGAACTATTTCTTACACATCATTCAAATACTAGAGAGTTATATCAGTGGTTCTCTATGGTTCGTTCTTCTGCTTCTTGGAACAGGCTTCTTTTACACAATCTATTTAGGATTCCCTCAAATCAGACATTTCGGCACCTCCATAAAAGTTCTTCGAGGCAAATACGACAATCCTGATGATAAAGGGGACACATCCCATTTTCAAGCTTTAACCACTGCCCTATCTGGAACTGTAGGAACTGGTAATATCGCGGGAGTTGCATTTGCAATCCATTTAGGTGGACCTTCTGCTCTGTTTTGGATGTTGGTCACTGCACTCCTTGGTATGTGTACTAAATTTGTTGAAGTAGTTTTATCTCATAAATACCGTGAGATTAATGACAAAGGGACAATTTCCGGTGGACCAATGTATTATATGAAAAATGGGTTGAAATGGAAGAGTATGCCAATTATATTTGCTATTGCTACAGTCATTTCAAGCTTTGGTACAGGATGTCTACCACAAATAAATAGTATTGCAAATTCATTATTTACAACCCTCGGTATAGACAAAATGCTATCCGGAGCTATTTTATCTATTCTTTTAGCACTTGTCGTGTTGGGGGGAATCAAAAGAATTGCCAAAGTAACAGAGAAATTAATCCCAATGATGGCGATTCTATATATTGTGGGAGCATTGGGGGTACTTGCTTATAATGCAGAAAATATTCTCCCATCTATTGCTTCCGTTTTCACGGGAATCTTTTCAGGAAGTGCAGCTACAGGAGGTTTCCTCGGTGCATCACTCGCTTTTGCATTTAACAGAGGGGTAAATAGAGGACTATTCTCGAATGAGGCAGGGCAAGGGTCTGCTCCAATTGCTCATGCATCTGCAAAATGCTCAAACCCAATACACGAAGGCTTTGTCGCCCTTTTAGAACCATTTATTGACACAATCATAATTTGCTCTATTACCGGTATTACATTATTAAGTTCAGGTGTTTGGAAAGAAAAAATAGACACGCCATTTGAAAGAACAAATACCATTGTTCTTGCTGAGAAATATAATGAGTCTAACCCATCAGACGTAAAAAAACTAAAAACATTTATTATAGGTGACCAAAAAGTTCCAACATTCAATGGAAATCTTGAAGTCGAGGAAGGACGAATATTGAATGATTTGACAGTTCTTCATGCACACTCAATTGCAGAGAACATGGAAATTCTTTACAAAAAGAAACCTTTTGATGGAACGATAAATGTTATCAAAGGAGTTCCTCAAATAGATAAGAACTACGTTATTCATGGTCAATCTTTAATCCACAGTGCTCCTTTGACCACAGAAGCCTTTACACGAAGTTATTTTGGTGAGTGGGGGAAATATATTGTTAGTATCGGATTATTGCTATTCGCGTTCTCTACAGCTATTGCATGGGCATATTATGGATCCACTGCGATAATCTTCTTGGTCGGAACTAAATATGTTAATTGGTTTCTAGTAGTATATATAATTGGCTTCTTTATCGCAGCATTTGCAGACACCACTCTTATTTGGACAATATCAGGAATCATGATCGCACTAATGACTATTCCTAACTTAATAGGAATTCTCTTTATGCACAAAGAGGTAAAACAAGAACTGAAACAGTTTGAAAAAGACGATCAATAAATAATTAAAGGTCAAAGATTCACTTAAATAGGCAGTCATAAAATTATGGCTGCCTATTTAAGTATCACAAGATGACTCACAACAACCTATGTTCTAATATAATATATATTTTGGGACATAATCTATTATATTCTATTGTGGTATGAAAAAGAATTTTATCATATTTACAAATAGATTAAAAAACGTAACCCCTAATATGGAACAAGAATTATGGCAGCAAATTAGGAATAAGGACAAGGAGGCACTAAAATTACTCTTTGACCAACAATATAACACTCTACTATCTTACGGAAGAAGACTAAATTTTTCTGAAGGAGAGATCGAAGACGTGATACAAGATCTTTTTATTTCTCTTATAGATCGCCACAAAGCGCTTCCGAAGGAGGTTAATGTCCAAGCATATCTTTTTTCAGCCGTACGCTTTTCTCTATTTAATTATAGGAAAAAGGCCAAAAGATTTTCATCCATAAGTGGTCAAGAAGAGGAAATTTTCTTATTCGATCTTGATGACTCAACCTCAGACTCATCGATGAAACAAGTCAAAGATAAATTAACACAATTACCTACACGTCAAAAAGAAGCTATATTCCTAAAATATTACCAGAATATGTCTATAAATGAGATTGGTGAGATTATGAATATTGCACCACAATCAGTGAGTAACCTTCTTCATAAAGCATACGTTCTTCTAAGAAATGATCTTTCAAAGCAGATAATACTACAATGTATTACAACCTTTAAATAAGGCCATTAGCATTTGTAATACACAAACATGTTCTTTAACACAATATACAAAGCAGTAGATCTACTGTTATTGGACACATCTAAATGAATGAAAGCTCATATCGGACTGTCCGTGTCTTACAACCGATAGTTCAAACGAGTAAATTTATTGGTATCGCAATATCTGCTGACAGGTAAAAGCTAAACAAGAAACTGCTATACAACACATACAAAGAGAGAGTAGATAAATAGTATGAGGTGTATATATAAGTACAGATTAAACATATCTATTGAATTCCTAATAACTAATTATTGGGTAAAATAAGAGTATTTTTTATCATGAATAATAAAGAATTTATATATAAGTTAGATCAAATAATCCATAAGCTCAAAGACGACTATTCTCTTCGTCCTATCGGAAAAGAGAATAACTCATCCGCTTTATGGGGAAAGATTGAACAAAGGTTGTTACAACGTAAAGTTGTCCACCTTAAGCGTTGGAATTATATTGGTTGGAGCGCTGCAATGATTGTGATCCTAATTGGGTTATGGAACATACAAAAGGAAGATGGATCACATTCAACCGTGGTTTCAGAATTACAAATAAAAACCTTGGATGGCGAGAGAAACAGCTTCAACCTTAAAGATGGAAGCAAGATTTCTCTTTATCCAAATTCATCGGTAACATTATACTCATCCATATCAAACACAGTGGACTCCATTTATTTAAAGGGGGCCGCTAAATTTAACATTACCAAACGGGAAGATGATTTACTTAAGGTTAGAACGAAAAATTTCGATATTCATGTCTTAGGTACCACATTTATAGTTGAAGATTTTGATTCAAAAAAAGAAGCATTAACCTCTTTAATAGAAGGAAAGCTTGCTGTTGATCCTGTAGCAAATAACAACACTAAGACTTTGATTTTGAATCCTAATGAAAAGGTAATCATTGATAAAATAAATCATCAATATAAAAAACAGGAATTCACACAAGATGACTACCTAAAATCAAAAGGCATATATCGATTCGAACACATTACACTAAGAGATTATATACTAGAAGTCGAAGAGTTTTTTGGTGTAAGTATAGAGATATCACCAACATTAGAAAAAGAAAGATACACGCTAATAATAGACCAAAACAAAGATCTAAGTGAAGTATTTAAAGACCTCTTAAAGATTGGAAAAATTAAAACACACAAACAAAAAAACAAACACTATCAATTAACAAAGTAGAAACATACCAATAAACTTACCAATTAAACAAACTAAACTTATGAGACAAGAAAGACCTATGTCTTTTCTTTATCGAAAGATTTCTATCACATCATCGATATTGAAAAGTACTATTTGTGCAGCAGCCTTAATGCTGTCGTCTTTAAATGCATCAGCTGCAATACTAGAAGAAGATGTGAATATTAATCTAAAGAACAAGCCATTAATTGAATTCTTCCAAGCAATTGAACAGCAAACAGAATATGTCTTTGTTTATAAGACCAGTGCAATTAACTCAAATAAGAAGATCTCTTTAAACGTTAAGGGAGAAGAACTTAAAGATGTTCTAGACGAAATGCTAGACAAGAATAACTTGACATATTCGTTAGAAAACAACAAGATTGTCATCTCTGAAAGAAGCAGTAAGGTTGAAACTCAATCGAAACAAGCTAAGAGTAAGATAGTCGTAAAAGGTAGTGTAATGGACGCTCAAGGTGCACCTTTACCTGGAGCTACAATTGTAGTTAAAGGGACAACACAAGGTACAATCACTGATTTCGACGGTAATTACTCACTCGCAAATGTACCGAAAGGTGCAACCCTTGTCTATTCCTTTGTTGGAATGACAACCAAAGAAGCTGTTGCCGATAAAAGTGAGATTAAAATTCAACTAGAAGATGACGCGGTAAGTCTAAGTGAGGTAGTTGCTGTTGGGTATGGTGTTCAAAAGAAGGTCAACCTTACAGGATCCGTTGCATCTATTAAGTCGGAAGAACTTCTTAAAACAAAAACTGCCAATATCACTAACTCAATGGTAGGTAAGGTTCCGGGACTACTTTCCGTTCAACGAAGTGGACAACCGGGAGCAGATCAATCTGAAATATCTATTCGAGGTAAAAGTACTTTCGGGAATAATGCTGCACTTGTAATCGTGGATGGTATTGAAAGAGATTTCAATCAGATTGACCCAAATATGATTGAATCAATTACGGTCCTAAAAGATGCTGCTGCCGCTGCTGTATACGGAGTACGTGCATCTAATGGTGTAATTCTTGTAACCACAAAAAAAGGGAAAGAAGGCAAAGCATCTGTGACATATACAGGATCTTATGGGGTACAAACGCCAACAAAAATTCCCGAATTAATGGATGCTTACACATATGCTTCACTTATAAATCAAGCATTTGTTAATGAAGGGCAACAACCAAGATACAACGAAGAAGAAATTCAAAAGTTTAAAGCAGGAACTGAGTCAGGTTACCAAAGTACCGATTGGTGGAATGAAACATTTAATAAGCTGTCACCAATCACTCAACATAACTTAGCTGTTACTGGTGGTAGTAAAAAAAGCAACTACTACATTTCCGTGGGGATGCTAGACCAAAAAGGGATGTATGATACTAGTTGGTTTAAAAGATACAACGTTAGATCAAATTTAGAAACAAAGATTGGGGACAACCTGAAGGTAAATTTGAATTTAGCAGCAAGAATCGAAGAAAAAAATAATTCAGGAGCAGGGAGCGTTAATGCTGACATTAATAACACTAAAAATACTTATAGAGATGGTAGTGAAAAGATATTTCATGGTGTACTAAGAGCATGGCCCACGAAGCCAGTATATAATGCGGAAGGTAATGCTTCATATTCAGGAACGCCAACGAACCCAGTAATGGATGCAACAGAAAATGGATATGATAATCAAAAGCGAAACGTCTTCCAAAGCTCCCTTTCTTTTGAATATAAATTCAAAAAAATACAAGGGCTTAAAGCAAAGGCTTTATTCTCGTATGATGTAAACATGACACCTCGTAAAAAGTTCGTATCTCCTTACAATTACTATATTTATAATAAGGATGATGGAACTTATGATGAAAAAGCAGTTGGTGCAAAGACTACAATACAAAAATGGTTCTCTCAGAACAATAGTACAACTGTTCAGCTGTCATTAAACTACAATAAAACATTTGGGAAACATCAAGTCGCAGGACTACTCTTATTAGAACAAGTAGAAGGAAACTATGATACATTTAATGCATACAGAGAAAATGGTTTCTTGACAAATACATTCGATCAGATCCAAGGTGGAAGTGATACCAATAAAAATAATAATGGTAATGCAAAAGAAAACGGCAGAATCGGATACGTAGGAAGATTTAACTACAATTACGAAGGGAAATATCTATTTGAAACTAGTTTTAGATATGATGGATCTTTTAATTTTCCGAATGGTGACAAATGGGGACTATTCCCATCTGTATCTGCAGGATGGCGAATATCTGAGGAAGATTTTATAAAAGATAATTTCAGTTTTGTGGATAATCTAAAATTAAGAGCTTCGGTTGGTAAATTTGGAAATGATCGTATTTCACAATTCCAATATATTGATGCATATCAATCAGTAACAGGCGCTGTAATTGGACCAGATTATATGAAGGGGTTAGGACACCCTAAAGTTGCAAACCCTAATGTGACGTGGGAAACTGCAATCAACTACGATTACGGTTTAGATTTATCACTTTGGAGGGGAGGTCTTTCAATAGAAGCAAATTACTTCTATAAACACACCAATGATATTTTAATTAAAAGAGGAGCTGAAGTTCCCGATACATTTGGCGCACAACTACCTGATGAAAACATTGCCGAAACAGAGAACTATGGTTTCGAACTAACTTTGGGTCATGCTGGCAAAATAGGAAATCTAAAATACGATGTATCTGGCAACTATACCTTTGCAAGAAGCAAAGTTATATATTGGGCAGAACCAACAAATGTTCTACCACACCAACAACAAACAGGAAGACCATTTGATCAATTTAAGGGATTAAAATCATTGGGTTTATTCCAAAATGAAGAGGAGATAAAAAATTGGGCAAATCAAGGTAAAAAGAACAAAGGTATAAAACCAGGAGACATCAAATACGAGGATTTTAATGGTGATGGCAAAATAGATGGGAACGATGAGCAGTTCTTAGGCAAAAGTAAGGTCCCAGAAATAATATATGGATTAAACCTTTCTTTAGCCTACAAAGGATTTGATATGAATGTTTATTTCCAGGGAGCATCAAACTTTGTAACATATCTAGAAAATCAAGCAGCATTCTCATTTATGCTTGAGGGTAATTCTCCAATGGCACTAACGGATAGCTGGAGTCCTGAAAATACCAATGCTAGATACCCGAGACTTCTGATTGGTCAAAATGCGAATAATATTAAACGATCATCATTCTGGATAGAGGATGCTTCATACTTAAGACTTAAAAATCTTAATATAGGCTACAACTTCAACATGAAGAATAACAAAACAATAAAGAATCTAAGAGTTTATGCTTCCGGAACTAATCTATTCACATGGGATAAACTAGATGTATTTGATCCTGAAACACCTACTGGTCGAGGAGCATCATACCCTCCAATGAAAGTATACTCTCTAGGACTTGATATTACATTGTAAATTGGATTCTTTAATTATTGTAAAAATTGTAAATATGAAACTTAAATATATAGTCGCAATTATTTGCTTAACGTGCTTGCTTGGTTGTGAACAAGTACTCGATAAAAAACCTCTTGATAAAGTGCCAAGCACCGACATATGGAAAGACCTAACATTATCTGAAGCAGTCATTTACAACTTGTATTCAAAAATATCTACTGGATACTTTGACACTGAAAATGGAGGTTATATTTTTTCCACATGTAATGTGTGTGATGAATCACGAAGCAAAAGTGGTTGGATTGGTTCTAATAAAATAATTGTTCCTGGTGCAATGGAGCCAACTAAAAATCCAATGGATGTTTGGAAAAGAAGGTATCAAGCAATCAGAGCATGTAATGAAGCAATAGTAGGATTAGAGACTGCAACTTTTGATGTGGCCAAAGTTACACGGTTAAAAGCAGAAGCTCAATTTGTTAGAGCATGGCTCTATTTTGATCTAACTAGAAGATATGGTGGAGTACCGATTATAACAAAACCACAGTCTCTATTTGATGGAATAGAATCTTTAAAGGTACCGAGAGAAACATACGATCAATGTATAGATTTCATCACGAAAGAACTTAAGGATATAGCGGAGGTACTTCCAGAAGATATTGACAAATTAGAATGGGGAAGAGCATCCAAACAAGCATCTAATGCTCTGAATGGAAGAGTACTAATGTACGCAAAAAGGTGGGCCGAATCAGCATTATATTCGAAGAGAGTAATCGACTCAGGAAGTTACGCTCTGTTTGCTGATTACAATACACTATTTCAGACTCAGGCACAAACAAGTGAGTCTATATTTGATAAGCAATTTAAAGAACCTGACTTAGGACATAGCTGGGATTACTACAATATTCCTTACGGATTTACACCAAATTTTGGTAGTCAAACAAATCCAGTACAGGAGATGATCGATAGTTATGAGATGGCTAATGGTAAAGCAATTACAGACCCAACATCAGGTTATGATCCACAAGATCCTTATAAAAACCGTGACCCTAGATTTTATGCAACAATTCTTTACAACGGTGCGCCATTTAAAGGAAAAGTTATTGAGACATTCACAGGGGGTGCACAAGGACTACTTAAAAACGGTTTATGTACAGTTACTGGATACTATATTCGTAAATTTATTGATGAAACAAAGGGAGAGCCTTCTAAGGGGTCAAGTACTGTAAGCTGGAAAGAACTGCGCTATGGAGAAATACTTCTTAACTATGCTGAGGCACAAAACGAGGCAATGGGTCCCGATAACTCAGTATATAACGCAATTGACCAAATTAGAGAAAGAGCTGGAATGCCTAATATTACTGCGGGGTTAAATCAAGATGAAATGAGAGAGGTGATTCGACACGAGAGAAAAATAGAATTAGCATATGAGAATCACAGATATTGGGATCTAATCCGTTGGAGAACAGCAAAAGAAGTTCTTAATAATAAAAAATTCCATGGAATGGAAATTACTAAGAATGATGACGGCTCATTTACTTATAATGCAGATTTTATTGTAACAAGAGGAGGGACACAAATTTTTGAAGAAAACCAATACTTATTTCCAATACCTCAAAGTGAAATATATAAAAACTCAAATCTTACACAGAACCCTGGATACTAATCAAATAAAAAGGCTGCTTTAATAGCGGCCTTTTTATTTAATTCAGATAGAATTTACACAATACTTTTAAGCTAATTACTCTTCGGCTTTAGAAAAATCAATTAACCATTCTAAAGTTTGTGAATTAGGACGTTCAATAGGCAAACCTAAGAACCTATCCCATATCATTTGTGCTCCTACTCCTAGGGCTCGACTAACACCAAACATAACGGTATAAAAGATATAGTCTTTAATACCATAATGCATTAATAAAGACCCAGAGAACGCATCCACATTAGGCCATGGATTCTTGGCTTTACCTCTATCAAGTAAAACTTGAGGTACAACCTTGTAAAGGATCTTCACTGTGTCCACCATAGAGTCAGTTGAGACATATTTATCCGCAAACTGCATTTGGGTAGTAAAACGTGGGTCCGTAGCTCGTAAAACAGCATGTCCATATCCTGGAATAACCTTTCCATTATCCAAGGTAAAATTAACAAATGAGGTAATCTCGTCTTCGGTTAAGCCATCTTCAAGACTACGATCATAATGCTTATACATGTCAAATATCCAACGAACAACTTCCTGATTGGCATACCCATGTAATGGACCAGCTAAACCAATCATACCAGCAGCATAAGAATAGAATGGATTACTAAGTGCAGATGCTACCAAATGGGAGGTATGTGCAGAAACATTACCCCCTTCATGATCAGCATGAATGTACATATACATTCTGAACAAACGGTAGATCTCTTCAGAATCAAAGCCCATCATGTGAGCAAAATTAGCAGACCAATCCAAATTTGGATCTAAAGGAATAATCTTACTATTTTCGAACTCCTTACGATAAATATAAGATGCAATAACTGGCAATTGTGCCAACATATTCATTACATCTTCATAAGTAGAATCCCAATAATCTTCTTTACGAATACCATTACGATGCTTCTTCTGAAATTGTGACTGTGTTGCAGCAGCCAAAATCCCTGTAGAAAATCGTGTCATCGGTTTGGAACTTTGAGGAAGTGCATCTATAGCTCTAAAAACATGATCTGGCACTACAGCTCTATTTACCCAATCTTGACGAATATATTCAACCTCTTCTATCGTTGGGACATCACCAGTAAGTAATAGAAAGAATACACCTTCGGCTAAAGGCTCACCTTCAGGATGCTTTCTTGGTAGAACGGCGTACAGTTCGGGAAGAGTAAAACCTCGATATCTTATACCCTCATACGGGTCAAGTTTGGAAGTTAAAGTAAGTAATGAAGTAACACCTTTCATGCCTCCTAAGACATGACCAATAGTTACCTCATCAACAATTAAGTCTTTGGAAGTAGATAAAAGGTCTTGCACTTGAGCCCGTACCTCAGAGCCCTTTTCAAAAAGTCGTTGTTTAATATAGTCCATATATATTTAGGGTTAATGATTTCTGGATAATATATGTTCTACTTAACAACAAAAAAGGGAAACAAATGTTTCCCTTTTTCCCCTTAGAGTATCATAAAAATTACTCTGCTGCTGTATCAGCTGCTGGTGCTTCTGGTGCTGCATCAGTAGACTTCTTACGACGTCTACGAGATTTAGCTTCAGGTTTAGCATCTTTTGCTGCCAACATAGCCTCATTGTAATCAACTAGTTCGATAATACACATCTCAGCATTATCACCAAGACGGTTACCTGTCTTCAAAATACGTGTATATCCACCTGGACGGTCAGCTACTTTTACAGATACCTCACGGAACAATTCTGTAACAGCAGTTTTACTTTTTAGGTAGCTAAATACAGTACGACGATTATGTGTAGAGTCTTCCTTTGACTTTGTAATCAATGGCTCGACATACATACGCAAAGCTTTCGCTTTTGCTACAGTAGTAGTAATACGCTTGTGTAGGAGAAGAGAACAAGCCATGTTTGCCAACATTGCTTTTCTGTGAGCACTCTTTCTACCCAAGTGGTTAAACTTCTTATTATGTCTCATTTTCTATTATTCCTTGTCTAATTTATACTTACTTATATCCATCCCGAAATTGAGATTCATGCTATCCAATAGTTCATCTAGCTCAGTAAGTGACTTCTTACCGAAGTTACGAAACTTAAGAAGATCATTTCTATTGTACTGCACAAGGTCACCTAATGTATCAACATCAGCAGCCTTAAGACAGTTCAAAGCACGAACTGAGAGATCCATATCAACTAAACGAGTCTTTAGCAATTGACGCATATGAAGAACCTCTTCATCAAACTCTTCGTTGCCGAATTTCTCCTCATTATCTAATGTTATTTTCTCATCAGAGAATAACATAAAGTGATAGATTAGAATTTTGGCAGCTTCCTTAAGCGCATCTTTAGGATGAATAGATCCGTCAGTAGTTAGCTCTAACACCAATTTCTCGTAATCAGTCTTCTGCTCAACACGATAGTTTTCTACTGCGTATCGAACATTTTTGATTGGAGTATAGATAGAATCGATTGGAATAATACCAAAATCATCCTCTACTGGTTTGTTTTCAGTACTTGGAACATATCCACGACCCTTTTCAATCGTAAGTTCCAATTGAAGCTTCACCTCAGGGTTCATTCTACAGATAACTTGATCTGTATTTAACACTTGGAAGTTTGAAGCAAACTTATTTATGTCGCCAGCAGTAAATTGCTCCTGACCGAAAAGTGAGATAGAAACTTTTTCACTGTCAAAATCTTCTACTTCTTGCTTAAAACGAACCTGCTTAAGATTTAAAATAATCTCAGTTACATCTTCGATTACACCTTCGATAGTAGAAAACTCATGTTCAACACCTTCGATCTTAATTGTCGTGATAGCGTATCCTTCTAAAGATGACAACAGTATTCTTCTTAAAGCATTACCAACTGTAATACCATACCCTGGCTCTAGAGGACGAAACTCAAATTTACCAAAGGTCTCTGAAGATTCCACCATTATCACTTTGTCTGGCTTTTGGAAAGCTAATATTGCCATAAATCTTAAGATTATATCGTTATTTAGAGTACAACTCGACGATTAGTTGTTCCTTAATATTCTCAGGAATCTCCGTTCTTTCAGGACGATTCAAGAATTTTCCTGATAAAGCAGCAGAATCCCATTCTAACCAAGAATACTGACCACCACGGTGAGACGCAAGAGAATTTGAAACCACCTCTAGTGATTTTGATTTCTCACGAACTCCAATAATATCGCCAGGACGTACACTATACGAGGCAATATTTACAACGCTTCCATTAACAGTAATGTGCTTGTGTGATACTAACTGACGTGCTGCAGAACGCGTAGGTGCAATACCTAAACGATACACTACGTTATCTAGACGACACTCTAGCAATTGCAACAACACCTCACCTGTAACACCTTTAGATGCGTTCGCTTTCTTGAACAAAGTACGGAACTGACGCTCAAGAATACCATAAGTATATTTTGCTTTTTGCTTCTCCTTCAACTGAAGACCATATTCAGAAGTTTTATTTCTTCTTTGGTTAGGTCCATGTTGTCCTGGAGGGTATGCTTTATTCTCTAGAACCTTATCAGGTCCAAAAATTGCTTCACCAAATCTACGTGCGATCTTCGACTTTGGTCCAATATATCTAGCCATTTAATCTTACTTTAATAAGTCCTATAAAAATTATACTCTACGACGCTTAGGAGGACGACATCCATTATGTGGTAATGGAGTTACATCAACGATTTCCGACACTGTGATACCAGTATTATTGATAGCACGAATAGCCGACTCACGTCCATTTCCTGGCCCTTTAACGTATACTTTTACTTTACGAAGTCCTAGATCATGTGCAGTTTTTGCACACTCTTCTGCGGCAACCTGTGCAGCATAAGGAGTATTTTTCTTTGATCCACGAAATCCTTTTTTACCAGCTGATGACCATGAAATAACCTCACCGTTATTGTTAGTCAAACAGATAATGATGTTATTAAAAGACGAGTGGATATGTGCTTGACCAATCGCCTCTACTTTAACAACTCTTTTTTTAGTATTACTTGACTTTTTTGCCATAATCAGTTAACCTTATTTAGTTGCTTTTTTCTTATTTGCAACAGTTTTTTTCTTACCCTTACGTGTACGCGCGTTGTTCTTTGTCTTTTGTCCACGCAATGGTAGTCCAATACGATGACGAATTCCACGATAACATCCGATATCCATCAAACGCTTAATGTTCAACTGGATCTCAGAACGCAATTCACCTTCAACAGTATAATCACTATTGATCAAACCACGGATCGCTTGGAATTGTTCATCTGTCCAATCTTTCACTTTGATGTCCTTATCTACACCAGCCTTTTCAAGAATGTCAACTGAAAGACTGCGACCAATACCGTAGATATAGGTCAATGAGATTTCGCCGCGTTTATTAACTGGGATATCTACACCAACAATACGAGCCATAAAATTTAATTTTAAACTTTAGATTAAAGAATTATCCTTGACGTTGCTTAAACTTAGGATTTTTCTTATTGATTACATACAAACGTCCTTTACGACGCACAATCTTGCAGTCACTACTGCGCTTCTTAATCGATACTCGAGTTTTCATTATAACTTTAACGATTAGTTTTTATATCGAAATGTGATACGTCCCTTAGTTAAATCATAAGGAGACATCTCTACTTTCACTTTATCTCCAGGCAAGATCTTAATGTAATGCATACGCATTTTACCTGAAATGTGTGCTGTAATTACGTGACCATTATGCAATTCAACACGAAACATTGCATTAGACAATGCTTCAATAATAGTCCCGTCCTGTTCTATAGAAGGCTGCTTCGCCATAAGAATTTATTTTTTTTCAATTGATTCTCAACAAAACAAAAATCAGTCAAGGTTTCAGCACCGTATGGTCTTACGGCAAGGGTATGTTCAAAATGAACTCCCACACCACCATCTTTGGTCAAAACACTCCATCCATCATCTGACAAAAAAACATCCGAAGAATACTCTGTCAACATGGGTTCAATTGCAAGTGTCAAACCTCTAAGGAGTTTCATCCCTTTTTTTGACCTGCCAAAATTACGCACAAAAGGTGACTCATGCAAATCTCTTCCAATTCCATGTCCACCAAAGGATCTCACCACACCAAAACTGGCCTCTTTTGCAATATTCTCAATAGAATGACCAATATCTCCGAGGTTTTTTCCTTCATACGCATTTTCGAGGGCGCAAGATAAGCTTTCATACGCTGATTTACAAAGATTATAGTGATTTTCCGAAACATTACCTACTAAAAATGTAAAACATCCATCCCCATGATATCCATCCAAACAGACACCACAGTCGACAGACACTACATCTCCTTCTTTTAAAAGATAATTAGAAGGCAATCCATGTAATACACAATCATTGACCGATACACATAGACTATTAGGAAATCCTTTATAACCTAAGAAACTAGGAATAGCCCCTTGTTTGCGAATATAACATTCAGCAACGGCATCCAACTCGAGAGTTGAGATGCCGGGTTGAATAAGTTTAGTTATTTCAGCTAAAGTTTTACTTACAAGTAGCGAACTTTTTCGTATGAATGAGATTTCTTGTTCTGTTTTGTAATAGATGGACCCATTCATCATGAAAAAGTTTATATAGCAGCTGCTCCACCAACACGCCCTTTAATACGACCATCTTTCATAAGACCATCATAGTGACGCATTAGTAAATGTGATTCAATCTGCTGAAGCGTATCTAAAACTACACCTACCAAAATTAGAAGAGATGTTCCTCCAAAAAAGTTTGCAAATTGTCCGTTGATACCCAACTTCATTGCAAACGCAGGTAGAATAGTTACCATTGCTAGGAAAATAGATCCTGGCAAAGTAATACGTGACATAACAGTATCTAAGAAATCTCTGGTCTTCTTTCCTGGCTTAATTCCTGGAATAAAACCTCCATTCTTCTTCATATCTTCTGCCATTTGAGTTGGATTAACTGTAATCGCAGTATAAAAATATGTAAAGATGATAACCATTAATGCCATAGCGAAATTATACCAGAAACCAGTAAAATCGCTAAATGCAGACACAAATCTACTTACACCTTCATTACTTGCAAAACCTGACAAACTGATAGGAATCATTACAATCGCCTGAGCAAAAATGATTGGCATAACACCAGCAGCATTCACTTTCAAAGGAATATACTGACGAACACCACCATATTGTTTGTTTCCTACAATTCGTTTTGCATACTGTACAGGCACCTTACGAGTCCCTTGCACTAGCAAAATAGAAAGCATAAATATTACAAAAAGAAGAACTAACTCTACCAAGAACATCAACATTCCTGCACCTTGCTCAGTCCAACGTGAAGCCAACTCAGCAAAGAATGCGAAAGGAAGTCTTGATATGATACCTATCATAATGATTAAGGAGATCCCATTACCGATACCTTTATCAGTAATACGCTCTCCTAGCCACATAACAAACATAGAACCTGCACACATAATAATCATCGCAGGTATAGTAAAGAAGGCGCCTTCTACTGCGAAGGCGCTTTCTGGTAATTGGTAATGTAAATTCGTTAGATAGCCTGATCCTTGTAAAATAAGAACACCAACCGTTAATAAACGGGTAATTTGATTAATCTTATTACGACCTGACTCTCCATCTTTTTGTAAACGTTGAAAGTATGGAACAGCGATACCCAAAAGCTGAATAACGATCGATGCGGTAATATAAGGCATAATTCCTAATGCAAATATAGATGCATTAGAGAAGGCTCCTCCTGAAAAAGTATTTAGAAGTCCTAACAAACCATCTGCGGTTTGATCTTCCAGTTTACCTAGTTGCATAGGATTAATACCTGGTAAGGTAATAAATGATCCTAAACGATAGATCAACAACAACAATAATGTTGTATTGATTCGAGATCGCAACTCTTCGATCTTATAAATATTCTTTAGGGTGTCGATTAACTTTCTCATATAGGTTTAGAGTATTTCTGTTGTTCCAGATAACTTTTCAATAGCTTCTTTTGCGCTTTTAGAAAAAGCATTTGCTTTCACCTCTAATTTAGAAGTAATTTCGCCATTTCCCAAGATTTTTACCAAATCATTTTTAGAAACTAGCCCAGCCTTAATTAATAACGCTTTATCTATTGTTGTAGTCTCATGCTTATCAGCAACAGCCTGAAGAGATCCCAAGTTTACTCCTTTGTACTCTACACGGTTGATGTTCTTAAAACCAAATTTAGGAACCAAACGTTGTAGAGGCATCTGACCACCTTGGAAACCAACTTTGCGGCTATATCCTGATCTAGACTTAGCACCTTTGTGCCCACGTGTCGAGGTACCACCATATCCAGATCCTTGACCACGGCCAATTCGCTTATCAGAGTGTGTGGAACCTTTCGCAGGTCGTAGATTGTGCAACTCCATATCTAGTTGTTTTTTTATTTATTAATTATAATTCAACGACCTTTACAAGGTGTTTAACAACATTAATCATTCCTAGAATTACTGGAGATGCATCATGCTCAACACTACCATTCAGTTTACGCAAACCAAGTGCTTCTAGATTACGCTTTTGGGTCTTTGTAGCACCAATTGCGCTTTTTACTTGTGTTACTTTTATTTTTGCCATTGTGTTTGTCTATTATCCGTTAAACACTTTGTCAAGAGAAACTCCACGGTGTGCAGCAACAGTATGTGCATCGCGTAGCTCCGCAAGAGCATTAAAAGTAGCCTTTACCAAGTTGTGAGGATTCGAAGAACCTTTCGACTTAGCTAGGATATCGTGAACTCCAGCACTCTCTAGTACTGCACGCATTGCACCACCCGCTTTAACTCCGGTACCCGAAGAAGCTGGTTTCATGAATACACGCGCACCACCAAATTTAGCATACTGCTCGTGAGGAATAGTTCCCTTAAGAACAGGTACATTGATCAAGTTCTTTTTCGCTGCTTCTACCCCTTTAGAGATAGCAGTAGTTACTTCATTTGCTTTACCAAGACCCCATCCTACGATACCGTTCTCGTTACCTACTACTACAATAGCAGAGAAACTAAAGGTACGTCCACCTTTTGTCACTTTAGTAACACGGTTAATAGCAACCAATCGATCTTTAAGTTCGATGTCGCTTGTTTTTACGTTACGAATATTTTGTGCCATTGTAATAATTAGAATTTAAGACCGTTTTCACGAGCAGCTTCAGCCACTGCTTTTACACGTCCGTGATACAAATATCCATTTCTATCGAATACAACCTGAGTGATACCAGCTGCTAAAGCTGCCTCAGCTGCTTTCTTACCAACAGCTGTTGCGATATCAGACTTAGATCCCTCAAGGCTTGCGATCTCTTTACATAGTGACGACACAGATAACACTGTTTTACCCGCAACATCGTCAATAAACTGAACAGAAACCTGTTTGTTACTGCGATATACGTTCATGCGAGGAGCAGCTGCAGAACCAGTAATAACTTTTCTGATTCTTTTCTTGATCCTGGCGCGTCTTTGTAGTTTTGTTAAAGACATGATTTTCTAATTCTTATAATTATACTTTTGCAGACTTACCTGCTTTACGACGTAGTTGCTCACCATCAAACTTAACACCTTTTCCTTTATACGGCTCTGGTGTACGGAATGAACGGATTTTAGCTGCAACTTGTCCAATCAACTGCTTGTCACAGCTTTTTAAAGTAATAGTTGGATTGCTACGCTTATCTGTAACAGCGTCAACTTTTACTTCTTCTGGAAGTTGCAAGTAAATGTGGTGAGAGTATCCAAGAACAAGGTCTAATAATTGACCTTGATTCTCAGCACGATAACCTACACCTACTAACTCTAATTTGATTTCGTATCCCTTTGTTACACCAACCACCATATTGCTGATTAGTGAACGATACAATCCATGTAGAGAAGCGTGACGCTTCTGATCCGTTGGACGAGATACTACTACTTGATTTTCCTCTACTGTAACAGTAATATCAGCATCAACTTGTTGAGTTAACTCTCCAAGTCCACCTTTAACTGTAACAACGTTATCGTTAGATACAGTTACTGTTACTCCAGCAGGGAATTCAATAGGTAATTTACCGATCCTTGACATTGAATATTCTCCTCTTGATTAATATACGTAACACAATACTTCTCCACCAACATTAAGCTCACGAGCCTCTTTGTCAGTGATAACTCCCTTCGAAGTAGAAAGAATTGCTACTCCAAGACCATTCAACACACGTGGCATGGTCTCTGTGTTAGCGTATCTTCTCAAACCTGGCTTACTAATACGCTTCAATCCTTTGATTGCAGGTATACCAGACTCTGGATGATATTTCAATGCTATCTTAATACTTCCTTGATAGTTCTTCTCGTCATCAAATTTGAAACTTAGGATATAACCTTTTTCTTTTAGAATTTTGGTCATTTCCTTTTTGATCTTAGATGCAGGAATTTCCACAACGCGGTGCTTTGCTTTAACGGCATTCCTTAATCTAGTCAAAAAATCAGCTATAGGATCTGTCATTTTTTTAAACTTTCTTTTAAGAGATTACCAACTTGCTTTTTTAACACCTGGAATTAAACCAGCAGAAGCCATTTCTCTGAAGCAAATTCTACTGATTCCAAACTGACGCATATATCCTTTTGGACGTCCAGTCAACTTACAACGGTTGTGCATTCTTACTGGAGAAGCGTTTTTAGGAAGCTTCTGCAGTCCTTCATAGTCTCCCTCTGCGACAAGACGACTACGCTTCTCAGCAAAGCGTGCAACTAATTTTGCACGTTTTACTTCGCGGGCTTTCATTGATTCCTTAGCCATATCTCTTATTTCTTTTTAGCGTTTTTGAAAGGCATACCAAATTCTCGTAACAATGCATAACCCTCTTCATCAGTGGTAGCGGTTGTTACGAATGTAATGTTCATACCAGAAATCTTGTTGATCTTATCCATCGCAATCTCTGGGAAAATGATCTGCTCTGTTATACCTAGTGTATAGTTACCTCTACCATCCAATTTTGCATGAATACCTTGGAAGTCACGAATACGTGGTAATGCTACAGAGATAAGACGATCTAAGAATTCGTACATACGTTCTCCACGCAAAGTTACCCTTGCACCAATAGGCATCTTCTTTCTTAACTTGAAGTTAGAGATATCCTTTTTTGATACAGTAGCTACAGCTTTTTGACCTGCGATCATAGAAAGCTCATTCACAGCAATGTCAACAAGTTTCTTATCTGCAGTAGCAGCTCCAACACCTTGGTTGATTACAATCTTCTCTAGTTTTGGCGCCTGCATTACAGACTTAAACCCAAACTCTTTCATCAAGGCAGGCAGAACCTGCTCTTGATATTTTACTTTATAAGTAGGCATATTCGTGTTCATTACTTAATCTCCTCTTTTGATTTTTTTGAATAACGAACCAACTTACCATCCTCATTAAGTCTGCGACCAACACGAGTAACCTCTTTTGTAGACGCATCTACGAACATCAAGTTAGAAATGTGAATTCCAGCTTCTTGCTTGATGATTCCACCTTGAGGATTTTCGGCATTAGGCTTAACATGCTTAGAAATTAGGTTTACACCTTCGACGATAACACGGTCGGTTTTCTTGTTTACTTCAAGAACCTTACCTGCTTCACCTTTTCCAGATCCAGCAATTACCTTAACGGTATCCCCTTTTTTTATTTTAAACTTTTTTTGCATTATATTGTACGATTTACAAAACTTCAGGTGCTAACGAAACAATCTTCATGAAGTTGTCACGCAACTCACGAGCTACTGGCCCAAAGATACGAGTTCCGCGCATTTCACCTGCAGCATTCAACAAAACCAGTGCATTGTCATCAAAACGGATGTAAGATCCATCTGCACGACGAACCTCCTTCTTTGTACGTACCACAACCGCTTTAGAAACAGTACCTTTTTTGATGTTACCAGAAGGAATAGCGCTCTTTACAGTAACCACTACTTGGTCACCTACTGAGGCATAACGCCTTTTTGTACCACCTAATACACGAATAACTAAAGCTTCTTTTGCACCACTGTTATCAGCAACAGCACATCTACTCTCTTGTTGTATCATGGTTACTTAGCTCTTTCAATGATTTCTACCAATCTCCATCCTTTTTTCTTACTCAAAGGACGAGTTTCCATAACTTTTACGGTATCGCCGATATTACAATCGTTTTTATCGTCATGAGCATACAATTTAGAAGTCTTATTTACGAATTTTCCGTAAATAGGATGCTTCTCTTTGCGATGCACTGTAACTGTAATGGTTTTATCCATTTTGTTACTAACAACTACTCCGATACGCTCTTTTCTAAGGTTCCTTTCCATCGTCATCCTTATTACTTAGTTTCACTAATTTGACGTTGACGCAAGATCGTCTTCAAACGTGCAATTGTTCTGCGGCTTTCGCGAATACTTTGCGGATTGTCCACTGGGCTAACCGCGTGATTCAATTCCAAACGTACTAATGCCTCAGATTCTGTTGCGATACGCTCTTGGATCTCTGCTGTACTTAATTCTTTAATTTCAGAAGTTTTCATTATTCTGCATTTGATGATTCAACAAAATCACGACGAACAACAAACTTTGTCGTCACAGGTAGCTTCTGAGCAGCTAAACGTAGTGCTTCTTTTGCAAGGTCAAATGGTACTCCATCAACCTCAATAATCATACGTCCAGGTGTAACAGGTGCAACGAACGCCTCTGGAGCACCTTTACCCTTACCCATACGAACCTCTGCAGGTTTCTTTGTAATAGGCTTATCCGGGAAAATGCGGATCCAAATCTGTCCTTGACGTTGCATCTTTCTTGTTACGGCAATCCTTGCTGCCTCTATCTGACGCCCTGTAATCCATGAAGTCTGTAGCGACTTTATACCAAAAGTACCAAATGAAAGTTGGTTACCGCGCTGTGCGTTCCCCTTCATCCTTCCTTTTTGGACTCTTCTGAATTTTACTTTCTTAGGCTGTAACATCCTTTACTAATCTTAGATAATTAACAAATTACTTTCTACGCTTCTTAAAACCTCCGCGCTTATTACCGCCACGATTATCTCGTGGAGCTTGTACTGGAGCCAGTTCAGGTTTTCCATAAATCTCGCCTTTGCAAATCCAAACTTTAACTCCTAGAAGTCCAGTTTTTGTCAATGCTTCAACAAGTGCATAGTCAATATTTGCTCTAAGTGTATGTAGAGGTGTTCTACCTTCTTTGTACATTTCTGAGCGTGCCATTTCAGCGCCATTAAGACGACCTGAAATCTGAACCTTAATACCTTCTGCTCCCATTCTCATTGCTGATGAGATAGCCATCTTAACAGCACGACGATAAGCAATACGGCCTTCAATTTGACGAGCGATATTTGTACCTACAATCTTAGCATCAAGCTCTGGTCTTTTGATTTCAAAAATGTTGATCTGAACATCTTTTTTAGTGATCTTCTTAAGCTCTTCTTTAAGCTTATCTACTTCCTGACCACCTTTACCAATAATAATACCAGGGCGAGATGTTTGAACGGTAATAGTAATAAGCTTAAGAGTGCGCTCAATCATAATTTTTGAAATACTCGCTTTTGCCAAACGCGCATTCAAATATTTACGAATTTTGAAATCCTCGGCAAGCTTATCTCCGTAATCATTACCTCCGAACCAGTTTGAATCCCATCCACGGATGAATCCCAATCGGTTTGCTATCGGATTAACTTTTTGTCCCATGTATTATTATTTATTCTTCAACAACATTATTACTTGCTAAGCGAATCGTAACGTGGTTTGAACGCTTACGAATTCGGTGAGCACGACCTTGAGGTGCAGGCTGAATTCGTTTAAGCATACGTCCACCATCCACGAATACTTCCTTTACATACAAATCACTCTCTTCCAAACGAACTCCTTCGTTTTTTGCCTGCCAATTAGCGACAGCAGAAAGAAGTAATTTCTCTACTTTTCTTGAAGCCTCTTTTGAAGAGAACTTTAAGATATCTAATGCGCGATTCACTTCTACACCACGAATCATGTCAACTACTAAACGCATCTTACGAGGTGAAGTAGGACAGTTACGCAATACAGCTGAATACTGTTGTTTTTTCGCTTCTTTAAGCTTTATCGCATTATTTTGTTTTCTTGATCCCATCGTGATACAGATTTACTATTTTTTCTTATTACCACCATGACCGCGGAAAGTACGCGTTGGAGCGAACTCCCCAAATTTATGTCCTACCATGTTTTCTGTAACATATACAGGAATAAATTTATTCCCATTATGTACTGCGACTGTATGTCCGACATAATCCGGAGAAATCATCGAGCTACGCGCCCAAGTCTTTACAACGGTCTTTTTACCTGACTCAATCAAAGCTGCAACCTTTTTGTCAAGGTTTACATCAATAAAAGGTCCTTTTTTTAATGAACGACTCATAATTTGTACTTACTTTTGCCGATTACTTCTTTCTTTTTTCTACAATATACTTATTCGAAGCTTTTTTCTTCGAACGAGTTTTGAAGCCTTTAGCTAACAGACCCGTGCGTGATCTTGGGTGTCCTCCAGACTGACGTCCTTCACCACCACCCATTGGGTGATCAACTGGGTTCATTGCTACACCACGTACTCGTGGACGACGTCCCAACCAACGTGAACGTCCCGCTTTTCCTGAACGCTCTAACGCGTGATCTGAATTACTTACTGCTCCAATTGTAGCACGACATGTTACAAGCACCATACGAGATTCGCCCGATGGTAATTTCACAATAGCATATCTGCCTTCACGTGAAGTCAACTGTGCATATGATCCCGCTGAACGAGCCATAACACCACCTTGACCAGGATGAAGCTCAATATTATGAATAATGGTTCCAAGAGGAATATTTGCTAGAGGAAGAGAATTTCCTACTTCTGGCGCAACATCATCTCCTGACAACAAAACTTGACCTACTTCTAGTTTGTTTGGTGCCAAAATATAACGCTTCTCTCCATCAGCATAAACCAACAACGCGATACGCGCAGTACGGTTAGGATCATACTGAATAGATTCTACCTTTGCAGGTATACCGTCTTTATCTCTTGTAAAATCGATAACACGATATTTTCTCTTATGCCCTCCACCTATATACCTCATTGTCATCTTTCCAGAGTTATTACGTCCTCCGGATTTCTTCATGGGCTTCAACAATGATTTTTCAGGTGAGTCAGTGGTAATCGTATCAAAAACACCAACGATCTTGTGTCTCTGACCGGGAGTTACAGGTTTAAACTTTCTTACTGCCATTTCCTATTAAATATTGCTGTAAAAATCAATTACGCCACCTTCTTTCAAGGTAACGATCGCCTTCTTAAAAGATGCAGTCTTGCCGTTTTGCACACCAGTCTTAGTGTAACGCATCTTACGCTTTCCTGCATACACCATTGTATTTACAGAGCAAACTTCTACTCCGTACATAGACTCAATGGCTTTTTTGATCTGGCCTTTATCTGCACTCTTCAAAACAACGAAACCATAAGAGTTCAAAGTCTCTTGCTGCTCCGTCATTTTTTCTGTTACTATAGGTCGAACTAAAACATTCATTGCCTAAATCGTTAAATATTAAACACTTCCTCCAACTTACTTACAGAACCTTCAACAAAAACGATAGTTTTTGCACGCAATACGTTATATGTATTCAAGTCAGATACAGCAATAACGTCTACATTCTGTAAATTTCTGGTCGACAAATATATGTTTTTATTTGCATCAGATAAAACAATTAACAACTTTTTATCGTTAATCTGTAAATTCTTCTGCAAAGAAACCATTTCTTTTGTCTTTGGAGACTCAAAAGTAAAATCTTCAAGAACCTTGATAGCTCCCTCGTTAGCTTTATAAGTTAAAGCTGATTTACGAGCTAGCTGCTTCACTTTCTTATTCAACTTGAAACCGTAATTTCTTGGACGAGGCCCGAAAGCACGTCCACCACCACGGAAAATTGGAGACTTGATACTACCAGCACGAGCTGTACCAGTACCTTTTTGCTTTTTAATCTTTCTTGTTGAACCAGAAATATCAGCACGCTCTTTGGACTTATGAGTCCCTTGACGTTGATTTGCCAAGAACTGTTTAACATCCAAATAGATTGAATGATCGTTCGGCTCAATCGCGAAGATTGCATCATTCAATGCAACTTTACGACCTGTCTCCTGTCCTGCTAGATTTAATACACTAATTTCCATTACTGCTGAATAATTAAGTAAGACCCCTTAGCTCCTGGAACGGAACCTTTAACAATTAACAAGTTACTCTCTGGTATTACTTTCAAAACTTTTAAGCTTTCAACCTTAACAGTCTTGCCACCGTGACGACCTGCCATACGCATACCTTTAAATACACGAGCTGGGTAAGAAGCCGCCCCAATAGAACCTGGTGCTCTCAAACGATTATGTTGACCGTGTGTAGCTTGACCTACACCAGCAAAACCATGACGTTTTACAACACCCTGAAAACCTTTACCTTTAGAGACACCTGAAACATCAACCCATCCATCAACATTCAAAACGTCTAGGGTTACAACATCACCAAGCTGAAAATCCATACCTTCTGCAGAAAACTCTACCACTCTCTTCTTAGGAGCCGTGTTCGCTTTTTTAGCGTGACCTTGCTCTGCTTTTGTAGCATGCTTCTCTTTTTTATCCTCAAAACCTAACTGAACAGCAGCATATCCATCTACTTCTTCAGTACGTACTTGAGTTACAACACAAGGACCAGCCTCAATCACAGTGCATGGAATGTTTTTTCCCTCAACACTGAATACGGAAGTCATTCCGATTTTTTTTCCAATTAATCCAGACATAATTTTTAAAATTGTCTAAAACTATTAAAGTTTAATTTCTACTTCTACACCACTAGGAAGCTCTAATTTCATAAGAGCATCGATAGTTTTTGCAGTAGAACTGTAAATGTCGATCAAACGCTTGTACGTTGACAACTCAAACTGCTCACGTGATTTTTTGTTCACGAAAGTAGAACGCAAAACAGTAAAGATACGCTTGTGCGTAGGAAGTGGAATAGGACCACTAACTACTGCACCTGTTGTTTTAACTGTTTTAACAATCTTCTCAGCTGATTTGTCTACAAGATTGTGATCGTAAGACTTTAATTTAATCCTGATTCTTTGACTCATTTCGAGATAAATTACTATATATTACAACAAATCTGTTCGACCTTTCACATTCTCCAACACCTCAATTGCGATGTTCTTTGGCACTTCTTCATAATGAGAGAATGTCATAGAAGAAGTTGCACGACCAGAAGACAATGAACGAAGAGTCGTTACATATCCAAATTGTTCTGAAAGAGGCACTTTTGCCTTAAGAACACGAGCAGTACCACGAGAATCCATGCTTTCTACCTGACCACGACGGCGGTTCAAGTCAGAAATAATATCTCCCATATACTCCTCTGGAGTAACAATCTCTAAACTCATCATTGGCTCTAACAATGCAGGAGAAGCCTGTGATGCAGCACTCTTAAATGCTTGACGACCTACAAGTTCGAAAGACAATTGATCTGAATCGACTTGGTGATAAGATCCATCATAAAGAGTAACTTTAAGACTCTCTACAGGATAACCAGCCAACGGTCCATTAACCATAGCCTCTTCGAAACCTTTCTTCACAGAAGGGATAAATTCTCTAGGAATAGATCCACCTTTGATCGCGTCAACAAACTCAAGACCTTCTTTTCCGTCCTCTGCAGGAGCAACACGTACGTGAACATCGGCAAATTTACCACGTCCACCCGACTGCTTCTTGAATGTCTCACGTAATGATACTTCAGAACGGATAGTCTCTTTATATGATACTTGAGGCTCACCTTGATTACACTCAACATTAAACTCACGCTTAAGTCGGTCAATAATAATCTCCAAGTGAAGCTCACCCATACCACGGATAATAGTCTGTCCTGAATCCTCATCAGTATTTACCTGGAAAGTTGGATCTTCTTCTGCCAATTTAGCAAGACCAATACCCATCTTATCCATATCCTTCTGAGTCTTAGGCTCAACTGCTACTCCAATAACTGGGTCAGGGAAAGTCATCTGCTCAAGAACCATTGGCGCGTCCATAGCACACAAAGTATCTCCAGTACGGATATCTTTGAAACCTACAGCAGCACAGATATCTCCAGCTTCAATCTTCTCTCTAGCCTCTTGCTTATTTGAGTGCATTTGGAATAGACGTGAAATACGCTCTTTCTTTCCTGTTCTTGCATTCATTACATATGAACCAGAAAGAATTGTTCCTGAGTAAACACGGATAAAACACAAACGACCTACAAATGGGTCAGTTGCAATTTTAAATGCCAATGCAGCCAATGGCTCTTCAGCATTTGGTTTACGTACAGCTTCTTCTTCTTCGCCTAAAACAGTTCCAACAGTATCACCTTTATCCAATGGTGAAGGCAAGTACAAACATACTGCATCAAGCAACGTCTGAACACCTTTATTTTTGAATGAAGAACCACACAACATTGGAACTACATCTCCAGCGATAGTTGCTTTACGAATCACTTCATACATCATCTCTTCAGTGATGCTATCTGGATCCTCAAAGAAACGCTCCATCAAAGCTTCATCTTGTACAGCAACTGCCTCAACTAGCTTCTCTCTATACTCTTCAGCTTGCTCTTGCAATTCAGCAGGGATCTCCTCGATAGAGTAATCCGCACCCATTGTTTCGTCATGCCAAAGAATAGCTTTCATTTTTACTAGGTCAATCACACCTGCAAAAGTCTCTTCTGCTCCAATTGGCAACTGAATAGGCACTGGGTTTGCACCCAACTTCTCTTTAACATCAGCAACAACGTTAAAGAAATCAGCACCCGAACGGTCCATCTTGTTTACATACGCAATCTTAGGCACACCGTACTTATCAGCTTGACGCCATACAGTCTCCGACTGAGCCTCAACACCACCTACAGCACAAAACGTTGCAACCGTACCATCCAACACACGCAATGAACGCTCTACCTCTACAGTAAAGTCAACGTGACCTGGAGTATCAATAATATTGATCTGGTGAGTTTGATTGTTATAATTCCACTCAGTGTATGTAGCTGCAGAAGTAATGGTGATACCACGCTCTTGCTCTTGCTCCATCCAATCCATCGTAGCTGCACCATCATGCACCTCACCGATCTTATGTGTTCTACCAGTATAGAATAAAATACGCTCTGTAGTGGTAGTTTTACCAGCATCAATGTGAGCCATGATACCGATATTCCTAGTAAATTTTAAATCTCTAGCCATTATATACTATTGTATAAACAGATTCAACTAACAAATTAGAAGCGGAAGTGAGCAAACGCACGGTTAGCCTCAGCCATTCTATGTGTATCTTCTTTCTTCTTATATGCACCACCCTCTTCGTTAAACGCAGCCATAATCTCTGCAGCCAACTTATCAGCCATAGTCTTACCTGAACGCTTACGAGCATACATAATCAAATTCTTCACGCCGATAGCCAATTTACGCTCTGGACGAATCTCCATTGGCACCTGGAAAGTAGATCCACCTACACGGCGACTCTTAACCTCAACTCCAGGAGTGATATTATGGATAGCTTTCTTCCAAATATCCAATGAATTCAATTCATCAGTTTTCATACGACCATCAACAATGTCAAGAGCATCATAAAAAATGCGGAATGCCACACTTTTTTTTCCGTCTTGCATCAAATCGTTAACGAACCTTGTTACCATGGTATCGTTAAACTTTGGGTCCGGCAAAAGGACCCTCTTTTTTGGTTTTGCCTTTCTCATCTTTTAGCCCTAATGTTTGTGTTATTCGAATTGGCTGTTAAGCTTCAGGCA
>JAONJW010000025.1 GCA_028377305.1 Prolixibacteraceae bacterium
AACAATTTTTCGACAACTTTTTTTGTCTTTTTTGCCCCGTATAATGCCAACTATCGCTAAGTCAAAACATTAAAATTAGTCATATTTTTTCATTTTATCATCAATCCTTACTGGAGAGAGGCTACTTGTTTGTATTTTTACGTATGTCATGGCTGTTTCTGCTCCTGCTTTGTAGCATGCTAATTGAATTTTTTTGACAATTTCCATGATTTGATCATAGTCTCCTTCCATAACCGTTTCAAATGGAGTGACACGATACTTGATTCCTGATTGATCGATAATACTTATTGCTTCGTCCACTAAATCGTATGTATCTACATCTTTACTTCTTGGTAAAACTTGCACAGCAACATTTACTGTATGGTTCATTTCTCTTTCCATATCTTGCAATAGTGATTTACTTATTAATAGCCCTTTTTGTTCTTACAAAACTACTCTAATGTGTGATAATTTTCGATAAAGAAACCTTTTTTTTGATGGACGGGTCTCTATTTAGAAAACAACGTCAAGATTTATATGTTATATTTGCAAACCGATTGTGCAATTCTTATTTAATTTAATTAAGACTAATTGCTCTTATTAATTGTTATTACACGACGATTTACCATATGCTACTATCAGAAGCAAAGACCAACCAACAGGTTGTAATTAGAAAGATAAACGGGGAGGACTCTTTTAGGAAGAGAATCCATGAGATGGGATTCATTCGTGGGCAGAAGGTTTTGGTAGTAAAAAATGCGCCATTAAAAGACCCTGTAGAATATCAGATCTTAGGCTACAATATCTCTTTACGTAAAAGTGAGGCTTCTTTGATTGAAGTTGATCTTGATGGTTCTGAAAATGCGAAGTTGTTATCAGAAACTACCCGTTCAGAGATGGTTGATCCCATTGTTATGTCTGCTGTTAAAGATCGCACCAAAAAGGAGATTCATATTGCAATGGTAGGTAATCCCAATTGTGGAAAAACCTCACTTTTTAATAATCTCTCAGGTTCTAAAGAACATGTCGGTAATTACAGTGGTGTAACTGTTGACTCGAAGAAAGCAACAATAAAATGGAATGGTTACTTGCTTCATTTTATAGATCTTCCAGGAATATATTCTTTTACAACTTTCACTCCTGAAGAGGTGTATGCTCGGGATTATATATTAGAGAAACAACCTGATATATTACTGAATATTATCGATTCAACGAACCTCGAACGTAACTTGCTTCTAACGACTCAGTTAATGGATATGGGCAAGCAATTGATAATTGCTTTCAATATGTATGATGAACTAGAGAAGTCTGGAGATAAGCTTGATGTGGAGAAATTTGATCATATTACAAAGATTGAAAGCATTCCAACCACTGCGATTAAACGTAAAGGAAACAAAGATATTTTAGACAAAATTGTTTCTGTCTATGAAGCAGGAGAAAATAAGTCTGTTTCACAAAGTGTAAAACATCGTTCAAAAATAGAATATTCGATAGATAAAATAGGAACTCTATTTGATCGATATCCATGCAAGCTTAATGAGGCCATCAATACAAGATTCTTTATCTTAAAACTCCTAGAAAGAGACCCTGAAGCGCTGAAGAAGCTTGAAATGTACCCAACTGAAGTGAAGAAGGAGTTGGAATTTCAGATAAAATACATAGAAGATACATATCAAGATGTGTGCGATTCTGTTATCACTCAAACGCGTTACCATTTTATTCGTGACTTGTTGAATGAATGTTATACTCCTAGTAGCGATCAGAGTGCAAAAAGTAGAAAGCGATCTATTGAAATAGATAGAGTATTGACACATAAGATATGGGGATTCCCGATATTTATCCTTTTCATGTTCATTACCTTCTATGCTACATTTACTTTAGGTGCTTTTCCTGCTGATTGGATAGACCAAGGAATGTCATATCTTGGTCAAGTTCTCAGCAGTAATATGAATGATGGCATGCTAAAAGATTTGTTTGTAAACGGTATCATTAGTGGAGTAGGGAGTGTTATCGTATTTCTGCCTAACATCCTGATTTTGTTCTTCTTTACCTCTTTAATGGAAGATACCGGTTATATGGCAAGAGCTGCTTTTATCATGGATAAAATAATGAAGAAAGTAGGTTTACATGGTCAGTCCTTTATTCCAATGTTAATGGGATTTGGATGTAATGTTCCTGCGATAATGGCTACAAGAACAATTAAGAATAGAGCCGATCGCCTATTGACAATGATGATTATTCCTTTCATGTCATGTAGTGCACGACTGCCAGTATACATTGTCTTTATTACAGCTTTCTTCCCAAAACATCCGGCACTAATATTACTTGGCCTATACTTAACAGGTATTTTTGTGGCTGGTGTAATGGCCAAATTGCTCAATAGAGTGATGTTCGAACAGGAGAATTCTCCTTTTATTCTTGAGCTTCCACCATATCGTACTCCTCTATTAAAAAACACATTATTGCATATGTGGGATAAAGGAAGCAGTTATCTAAAGAAAATAGGGGGTCCAATACTTATTGGTGTGGTGCTGATATGGATGTTGGAATATTTTCCAAGAGAGTCAGAACAAACAAGAGTTATTGATCAACAGATAACTCAATTAGAGGCACAAAAGGCTCATGTTGATGATGCAAAGCATATTGATGCTGAAATTAGCGAACTACGGCGTCATAAAGATAATGTGAGGCTGGAGGATTCTTATCTTGGTCATATAGGTAAAAATGTCCAACCAGCTTTAGCTCCACTTGGTTTTGATTGGAAAATGAGTGTGAGCTTGCTTGCAGGTATAACTGCAAAAGAGATTGTAGTTAGTACCATGGGAGTACTATATCAAACAAATACTGAAGGACAAGAGGGTGGTGTGATCTTACAAGAGAAATTGAAGAATGAAGTTCATACTTATGGTAAACACAAAGGGGAGAAAGTGTTGTCTTTGTCAACAGCTTTGGCATTTCTTGTGTTTGTACTGATCTATTTTCCGTGTATTGCTGTTGTGGCTACGATCAAAAGAGAAGCTGGAGGTTGGCAATGGGCAGCCTTTGTTATGTTTTACACTACTGGTTTAGCATGGATTATGGCATATATAGTTAAACATTTATTTAACTGGTTATTATGACACAAACAGTTATTACAGTGCTCATTATTGTTATCGCTTTATTCTATTTTATCAAGAAGTCTTATAGAAATATAAAACGATTTGCAATGAAAAAGAAAGATCAAAAGCAGAGTGCTTGTGACTCCTGCGATGGTTGTGCTCTTAAAAATAGCTCCAATTGTAGCGAATAGAACTTCATAGAAAATGAGACTAATGATTCTGAATTGTTAGTCACTTTTTTTATTGTCGGATATCAAGATGAATGATGCGATCAAATAATGGTTCGTTCCAATTTTTGATGGTTGATATGCCAAACATAAACTAGGTGTCCTTGAATTTTATGGGGATACGAATGATTGTAATCCGATCTCTATAAACTATATTATGAGCGTCGTTTCATATAACAAATCAGACTCCTGTATGCTTAAAATTATTTGCCGAAGAGACCCCCCAAATCATAAATATCAAACCTATGCACATCGAGTTAATCTTACCCCCTTCCTTGAGATCATAAGTCATCAAATCTATATACATCTACCTGCTCTCATGCCGTGAGTTGTCATACAGTAGTCTTGTAGCAATTATACAGCCATTAAAGAGGCGATAAAACGTATTGAAAACGGTTCCATTACAGTGTCTCTACAAGGTTAACTTGAATCCCATTTGTGTTGCTTCAAAAAAAAGCCTGATCAATAAGTGAACTTCGTAGGAGCTATGAGCTGAGTATGAAACAGCACCGTATTAAGACCGATTTGGGTCTGTATTAAAGTAGGGGTGAAAAGATGGTTTATTTTTGGTTGCATAAGGGTAAATACTTATTGAATATTTTTTTTGTTTGCTATTTAATAGATCTAGAGTGATAGAGAAAGTGGGGATCTTTCATCATGATGTATAATGGTCTCCTTTGTTTATTAAGTACCTTGTAATGGGTAAAGCAATATATTCGCATGTTTCTCTAATATATTGACCGGCTTTTTATGAAGATAATATGTTTGTTTATTGAGATATAGCAGTTGTTCGTAGTGTGTTTATTGTATGTCTTAGAGGTGCTAGTTTCCCTCTGTTAAAAACAGAGGGATGTAAGTGATGCTTTTGTTCTGGGCTTGTTTAAACAAGATAAATTCGCAAGTTAGAATAGCTTATTTCAAGATGCAATTGAATTAGATCAGGAGTTGTAGCTTCTATTTTAAATAAAGCTTGCAGACTCCTCTTCTTGGACTAATTTAATCTCATTATGAATCAATAGCAGTTTCCTAAACTCTTTCATCTTCTCGTTGTTACAGCTACTCAGTTCCATATAGCATTTGTTCTTGTTCGGAAAAGTGTGAAGGGCTAAATGGCTTTCTGCAAGAAGCCAAACACAACTGTATCCCTCTTTTTCGAAAAAGTGTTCAGAGAATGATAATATCATAAAATGACTCTGTACTAAGATTTCATGAAAGTCTTTCTTTAGGTTGGATGGCGAAATATCTTCTATCCAACCAGAATACTTAAATATCTTAGCATCGACTGTTTTATGTGCAACTTTCGTCATATTGTTCTAGTATAGATCCCAATTCCCTTTTAAGTAAAGGCGATATAATGTTGGGTTATCAATTTTGTTAACTTGAATATGAGTGGTATCTTTTGAAAAGAATATTTTTCCAAAGGTCGATATGTGAAGCATTGCACCTTTGTTTATCCATTGTGTTTGAATATTGTCAAATTGAATCTGCCTCGCTTTACTTTTAATCGATACTTCTTCTTTTCTCATTCCTAATATCCATCCCCATTCACCAAGCGTAATTAGATGGTTGTGTAATGGAAGTGTTTCTAAGCCACATGCCTTAAATGTTTTGTCAATACACCAAAATGCATCTGTCGCATAATATGGGCTACCTGCTTGGGTAATAATGGTGCCATTTTTGCGGAGATGTCTTAAACACATCTGATAGAATTCATAAGAATACAGTCTGCCTAACTCCACTGTCTTTGGGTCTGGGAGATCGATAATTATGACATCATAGAATGTTTTGTTATCGGAAATAAAGGTGTATCCATCTTTGTTGTGTATGGATAACCGAGTATCTTGCATCGAGTTTTGGTTCATCTTCGTTAAAATAGGATGATTCTTACCAAGCTTTGTCATGGATGGGTCTAAGTCAACCATGTCTACACGTTTTACTGTTGGGTATTTCCACACTTCTCTTAATGCACACCCATCTCCACCTCCTAATATAAGAATATCTTGAGGATGTTGTGCCAATTTCATTGCCGGATGAACAAGTGTTTCGTGATACATCGCTTCGTCTACACTACTTAATTGTTCATTGCCATTGATGAATAACCAAAAATCATCTTTCCATTGTGTAATCACAATTTTTTGATATTTACTTTGCTCCTCGTAGATGACTTTGTCTTTATATCTTCTTTGCTCTCCATAGAGTATTATCGGTTGAGCGAATGAGATTCCTACGACAATAATTACAGCGATAGAAGATGCTATTACTGAGATCAGTCGTTGCTCTTTCACTTCACACTCTTTACGTATCATGAAGAATACAAGTATCGCTACCGCAAAATTGACAACCCCTAGGATAAATGGAGTATAAGTTAAACCTAAAATAGGTAATCCAATAAATGCAAAGAATACTCCTCCTGCGAGACTTCCATAGTAATCATTCTCCATTACTGAAGAGACATTGGTCTTTAATGATTCATAGGTATCATTGATCCGAATGACCAACGGAATCTCCATCCCGATGAAAAGCCCAACTAAGATGCACATGGCGTAGATTAATACTCCCACAGCTTCTGAAAATGATGCTAAGGTGTATACTAGGATAGAAGAGAAGGAGACTGCTGCCGAAAGTGCAAACTCAATAAACAGAAAGTTTCGTAATAGATTTTGTTTAATAAGTTTACTAATACGACTTCCTATTCCCATAGAGAACATCATAATAGAAACAATCATAGTCCATTGAAAAACAGAGTCTCCTAAAAAATAAGTTGCGAGAGTTGACAAGATATACTCAGCAACAATACCCGAAAGTCCTGTAGCGAATACAGCGACCTTCAGTCCAGTGGATTTATTCCATCGCATAATTATAGTACGATAATACGTGTGATAGCTACTTATAGTAGCCAAACAATTAATAGTGCAGATGCGATGTAAGAGAACGCTTCAATCGTTCCTGCACCGATATTTGCAGTTTCTTGTTCTACCATTTCATGTGTAAGATCTTCTCCTGGAAGAAGAAGTTTATCACAAACATACCTGCTTAATGGTAGAAGTATTAGCCCTATAACCACTTCAAGTAAGAGGCTATATCCAGTATCAGTCCAGCTAATAAATTCACCTGAGATACCGTTAGATATAAGGATTCCAATAGCTATGAATGCTCCTGATGTACCTATACCTACAGCTACATTATCTTTTTCGATTTCTTTATGTATATTGTATGGGGTGATCGCATTGTAGAACTTAACTGCAAGGAGCAGAATGATTTGACCAATAACCCAGAAAATAACGGTATTGCCAAGGGCCCACCATGGTGAACGTCCATCTATATCCAAATCCATATATTTATATAAAAATGGTAGCGAATCATCTCCTGATATGGCCCCCATTAATATTAATCCTGCAGCGACATAGCTGGCTCCTTGAAGAACACCTGCGCCAGTATTTCTGTCACGAAGTATTTCATCTTTGATAGAGAACTTCGAAAAGATCCATCTGTCTTGTATCCATCCTGCAAGATTAATTAAGAGGATAGAGACAGTTCCATATATGATAATGTCTAATGTGTCAGATAGAATGCCATAACTACTTCCTTTTATAGTAGCACTGACAGCTAAAAGTAGTCCTAATAGGTACCCCGTATGACTGTAGGCAAAAGCAACATTATCTTCTTTGACGAGTTTATGGTCTACTGGTATTGAAGGATGAAGTAAACGGTATACAGCTTTGCCTAAGAAGAGGATTAAGAAAGTTAGTAGAATTGTTCCTAAAGTGTAAAGTAGTGTACTAATACTTATTTCTTGAAAAATATGATTCATGATGATTAAGTTTTGAGATAAAAACAACTATTTACCAAATCCTCCACCGCGAGACCTGAATGAACTACTCGATCTGTAACGACTTGAAGAGCGGCTTGTTCTTGAACTACTTGAACTTCTACTTACACGGCTATTTACTCTGTTCTTAAAACTAGAGCCTTTCGTCTTATTCCATTTCTTGTTTGAATTTGAAGATCTGTTACCATAGGTTCCATAAGTGTAGTTTCCTGCACCATAATAGCTTCGTCCATATCGTCTATAGTTGTTGTCGTAATTGTACCAAGAGTTATATGGGGTAGGGCTGAACATATGGAATACGGAGCGAAGCATTGCATATTTACCATAGAACTCCCAAAAACTACTTCCATTCTCTCGCTTGACCCAATTTCCATATTTTTCATTCCCAACATAGTTATTATACCCTGCTGGTGAGACCTCTTTAGATATAATTCCATCTTTCTTCGAAACAATCTCCATCCCTAAATTTTTCTCATTTTCCATGAAGAATTCTTGACTTACGTTTTTCCAATCTGTCGAGTCAATTGTGATGTCATCATTAATCGTTTTTATGATTTGATACCTGTGCATATAAGTATCACTGGTGATGCCTTCTTGGGCATCCATATCATAAAGAATAATAGAGTAGTTTTGTACATTGTTTAATTTGACAATAAGCTTGTCTACAGGCGTTTTTTTATATTGATATGAGCTATCGCTGTCTGAAGAGCTTGAGCATTTAGAGGCCAATCCAATTAATAATATAAAGGCAATAAATGTCAAGACAAGGTCTCTGGTTGATTTTGTCATGATGTAAGTAAAGATTAGTTATCTAGGTAGAATGTTACTTATTTCATAGGGTTTAATAGAATAGCTTATGCTTACTTCAAACTCCATATCATCCCATTGATCGATATAGATAAGTTTGTTTGAATCTCTCGATTCATACCTCCAGGTAATTAACTCCTCCCACTCACTATTACTATCCTCTTGAAAGTATCCTGGGGATTCTGATACCAAACGATATTCTTTTTGTTCAAACTGTATACTATAAGGAGCTTTTTCGTGGGTGTTGATGTATTGAGGCAAAGTATCATCTACTTTTGTGATTGAAATGGGAGTTGAAATTTCAACTGTTACTTCATCATCCTCTTCCACGCTAAGAGACATAGTCTTGGTTCCATTGAAAATTTGATACTCATATGAGAAGGAATTATCACCCCAATCATAAATACTTTTTCTCTTTACAGTCCAACTCTGTAAATCATAATCAAAGACAAACCCTTCGTCAAGATCTGTAATTTTGATATTTGTAGGATCATATGATGGGGCTTTTTCACCTCTTAAGAAATCCAATATTCCCATAAGTCATGATATTTAAATGACAAAACACTACACCGTTTGGAGTTTTCCTCACCGTGTAGCGTAAAATATTGTCACTACTTCTTTAATTTCATTTTTAGTGCTTCAAGTTCACTCGATGTTTCGGTAGATGTCCCTTGAGATAGTACAGCATCGATTTCATTATCAATGCTCCTTGGTTGCTCATTCATCTCACCATAGGCTTGTGCTAATGCCTCTTGTTGAGCTACTTTATCTTTCATCTTCTCCAGCATTGAGATAGTATTGTCACTCCCTACACGTGATATAGATTTATTTATCTTTTCTGTAGCTTTTGAAACGCGAGCTCTTGCTTTTAACGTACGAAGTTCATTCTCATATTTAGAAATTGTTGCTTGTAGGTTTTTAACTTGAACACCTAATTTGTCTAGTTGTTGATCAAAATTAGTCACCTCAGTTGCTAAGCGACTTGCCTCTTGTGTGGCTTCACTTTTACGTTTTAAAGCCTCTCCAGCTAACCGATCAGCCTCAGTTGCCTCAATATCACCTCGTTCTGCTTTTTGTAGCAATTGGATCGCTTTTGATTCATAGTTCTGTGCTTTGTGAGAGAACTGCTCTTTTTCAGAATAAGATCTTATGCGTAAGGCTTTAATTTCGGCTAAAGACTCCATGCATGAAGATAGGTCTTTTTTTAGGTCTTTAATACCCTGCTCAGTCATCTTCACAGGATTCTCTAATTTATCTATTGCGGAATTGGCATTGGCCTCTCCCACCTTGAAAAGTCTTTGGAATATTCCCATAATTATTTAAAGTTTTGATAGTTCAATTAATTCTTCGCCGAACTCACCAAGAAGTAATTCAAGTGAATTCAAAGAGCCGACAAATTCATTTTGATCTAAATGCTCTAACTGTAATGTGTCACAGAATAAAACCCTTTTGCCCGTCTCGTCTAGTGTAAAGGCTCCATGGACAATTTCCCTATTCTTCATTAGAAGCTTTTGATATGCTTCTATCGTGGGATTTTTAAATTCAAATAGTGGCATCTCCATCACTAAGATAGGGTCTTCACAATCTATCACCAAATTAGTGATACCAGCTAGAGGCTTCTCAACTATATACATAGATGCTTCTTTATCCTCTTCCATTATAGAATATCCCTCTTCTAGTAAATATAATCGTATCAGTTCAAATTTATTTGTTGTCATATGCGAAGGTTTATATTGAATCATGCTTCTTTTTTCGAAATAAATGAAGTTGAGATTCTCAATGTACTAAATATCTTTCAAGATATACATCTCAAAAACTATTCCATTACAAATTTTCAACAACACTTTGAATTATTGACATGTTATATGGTATTTATAAATGACACTTTGACTGTTAATTTGAGTAGTTTATGACAAAACAGCCTTTGTATTTACGACTAACTTTATTCTTCAGTTTTTCTGCCTCATATCGATTTTGAAATTTACCTAGACAAATACGGTAGAATGTTTTTCCACTTCGAAGGATTGTGTCGACATAAGTTTGTTGTGAGTTTCTCTTTGTTTTTTCTATAAAAGGAAGCATATTAGATATGTTCTCAAAACCACATATTTGCACTCCATAGTAGGGGCTAGTGATGTGCTCAATGCTACAATTGACTTTAAAAAGATCTTTATCGACCTTTTTAGGGGTTATGATTTTAGGAGAAGCGGGACTTAAAGAACCATTTGAGCTATACCCGATGGGACCTAATGATGTAGAAGAAGAGATCACTGTTATGGTAACTTTATGATGCCCACCCGCTATCATATCTACTTTAGAGGCAGCCATTTTAGACAAGTCAATGATTCTACCATGTGCATAAGGACCCCTATCATTGATTCGAACTACTACACTTTGTTTTGAAATATGACTATCTACTCGAACCACTGTGTTGAATGGTAGAGTCTTATGAGCCGCAGTGTATTTCCACATGGAGAATCTTTCACCATTGGCAGTATGTCTTCCATGAAACTTCTTACCATAGTATGATGCCTCCCCTGTTTGATGCCAGCCAATCTTTTGACCATACAGGGTTATGTGAATTATCGAGATAAAGAGTAAAAGTAAAAGCTTTTTGATCATAATTATTTGAAAAAATGATCCCAAATATACTTTCTTTATTTAAACTTCTAATATTTTTTACTAATATTTGCTTTTATTTATCGTTGTAAAGAAAAATAGCCATTGAACAGATTTATAACCATTAAAACAAATGAATATGGAGTATATCTTAATAACATTATCAGTGCTTTTTTTATTGGCCGGCTTTATTGGCTGTATTATTCCTATGCTCCCTGGCCCGCCATTAACTTTGGTTGGATATTGTTTCGTTTTATTTCTACCTAATGTAGTTATCCCTGAATGGTATGTTGTTACATTCTGGACGTTATTAATGGTAACGATAACCGTAATTGATAACCTTTTACCTGCTTGGGGAACTAAGAAATATGGAGGAACAAAATATGGAATGTGGGGAAGTGTAATAGGACTATTTATTGGACTTAGTTTTTTCCCAATTGGTCTTGTTGTAGGTCCTTTCCTGGGCGCATTTCTTGGGGAAAGAATCTCTGGTCACAATAGCAAAAGTGCGACACGAGCAGGAGTCGGGTCTTTTATCGGTTTGGTTGCAGGTACACTTTTAAAGCTAATATCATGTAGTTTCCTTACCTATCAAACGGTGAAGTTAATGTTTTAAGGTATCGGTGAAATCGCTTTTTAAGTTTGCTTTATTATATGAAAAGGTCTCCTCATTAGATAATTAAAGCTATCAGTTATTTCATTAAAGTAGACAATGTTTTAATGAAATAACTGATAGCTTTAATTTTACTTTATATCCTTACATTTTTATTAGATGTAAATGTTTTGATATACTATGTTGTACTCTTATAGTTACTTGGGTATTGCCATCAACAATTAATTGGTGAATTAAATAAGGTTCTTTTTTAACCTTGTATGCTCCTTTTATGCTTATTGTGATATTTACAGGAGTACTTTCTGTATTGGCCCATAAACGTGAATAGATACTTACTTCATGACGTGAACCATCTTCATTGTATTGGTCAAAATCTTTTCCTTGAAATAAATTTAGATCTGGATTTGATAATTCAATATCTAATTCATTTTTTGACTCCTTAACCATTGCAAGAAGAGGAATATTACAGTGTAATATCGGACCTGAGAAAGGAGTATTAAGGTTTTGATTAAAAATAGCATATCCCCATGTATTCGAATGCCTGTCAACTACAATATGAGCATTCCCATCTTTCTGAGCGACGACATAGTGCTTCATGTTTGCTTGTTCACTAGCAAATGATTTCAATGCATCAGGTTTTGTGTCAATCAAAAGAGCGTATTCGTATGATGCATTTTTAGGTGCAACACCGTGATTAATCCAAGCACTGTAGAAAGTGCCTTTATTTGGCTTTTTAGTTCTTGGATCTTTTGAGTGTTGTAGTTGATATGCAACGTCTACCTCTTTGCCATTTTTAGGAATATACCAACCATTAGACATATTGTCAATAATCAATGCTAGTGTCTGATTGTTGTGAATAATACCTTTTTGAGCGACTACATTGTCATTTATTGTAACTTTAGTATTACCTGCATCTATACTATTTTGAAAGATTGTCGTTTCCGTTGGATATCCTGTCACATTGTTTTGAATTCCAGAACCAAGCATCAATACATAATCTTTAAACATAAAATAACTCTTTGTAGCTCTGTGTGATCCATGGTATTTATCATGTTCGTGCAATTTCATAGCATAGATTCCTTGACCATCCATTGAGATAGCTGCACCAAATTTTTCATCAGAAATAAGTAGCTCTTCGTAACCACTTAAATGATCAACTTGAATCACGCTCCCAGCCAATGTGTCAATTGGAAGATGAATAGAGGTAACTCCAGGGTATCTATTCCAATCATATCCTTTCATGCTAAAACCTGTCTTCTCATTACCATCTACAATGCGTTGTAGCTGATAGTGACCATAACTTACATATCTACCATATGCATTCGCTTTAACGTAGATTTCGGATCCCCATAGATATGCATTAAATCCTTTGACCGAAAAAAGCCAATCGTCTTGTCTATGTAAGTTAAGACTAGCATAATTCATACTCCAGTTGCCTTGAGGATTAATCTCTGCCTTAAAACCAAGATTTTTGATCTCTTTCTTATGGGCTTTACTCTCGTGCTTATCATGTTGAGCTAACGAAAGATAAATAGACGCCAACTCCCCATCTATTTCAGAGTCTTGTCCACCTTTCCCTGCTTTAGCCATATAGTAATATGGTTTTGGACTAATCTTGCGATCTCCATATGGGTGTCTTCCCGACATTGAAATAGGAAGTGTCATATTGTGAGAATATAGTCTCATCTTTAATAATGCTCCTTTAACTACAGCAGTGTTGTGTTTTGGAAGACCAAATGGAGTCCCTGATATTGCATAGAATATAGGAGTTGCACCATCTAATGCATCCTTGGCGTATAATGGATAGTGGTTGTAGTGGTGAAAGAAGGATCCGTCAGGTTTAAATGGAGCCAATAATCCAGGAACATAGTCTACACCATAAACTAGCCAAGCTTTAAGCGCATTCAGATTGGCTACCTTATTATTTTCATTTTTAGACATGAGACAGGCTGTAAGATTTCCCATCAAAGTTGTATTCAACATGTCTACGTTAATTCCAACATATCTGTTCGTCGGCTCCACTATTTTACCAAAACCTGAAAACCACATCATATCTTTAGTGATCTCATCTCTTAGACCTTCCGATTCTAGTACCTCTCTCATAAGGTACATTGCGGGGTAATAGTTTCTATAATTATATCCCAAGTGGTGGAGAGTGCCAAGTCCACTTCCATCAACCCATCCATATAGCCTCATGTTTTTCACCATGGAGATAAACAACTTTTTAAGTTGTTCTTGATCCGATGAATTGTTTGAAAGTTGATATTGTTGCGCAACCTTTAGAAGATTGGTTGTATAGGATTTTAGGTTTGTGCCAAAAGGCAAGTGTTTCGATGGTTTTTTTTCCGCGCTGTATATTGCTGGATAGGATGCAAAATAGACAATCTTTCCCTTTTCATTTGAAAGATTGTATTCTTTATTAAGCTTCTGAGTCCAATTAGAAATGTTTTTTACAGGTTTTACCGATTCTAAAAACATCTCATTCAAACGAGACTCTATCTTAACAATACCTGCAGTCTCGTTGGTAGATACATTTTTCTTGGCCTTTATTGGGTGATCCATCAATATTTGACTAAAATATTCAAGTGCCATCCAGTGTTTATTGGCTGAAATAATAACATTTGGATTCACAAATGGAACTTGATGATCTCCCATTTGATGGCGAGGATCAATAGGCGTAGCGGTAATGATTTCATCAATATAGAATGTTCCGTTCTTAACTGATTTTGGCGCAATGAATTTAAGTTCATTCATCTTTGTTGTTGGCGTTCCTTGCATGTCTCGATCAAAGGAAACCCATGCTGTTCTCCAACCTGTAAAATTCAGTTGATAGTAGAAAAAAGACTTTACTTTTCCTTTCTCACAAAATTCAATTCTTAAAGAATCGGTACAAGCTTGTGTATTATAAATCCAAAAAGAGAATGTATCCAAGTGCTTATTGGTTGCCCCTTCTGATAGTGGAGCGTAACCAATATTCCTTTTGAATGAAAGAGATGCATTGGCATTCCAATTCCATTTTAGACTGTTTTCTCCTCGTAGTGATTTTTCTTTTGAGAGGATGATCTCTCCTCTTCGTTTTTTGATTGTAAGATGAGTGAGACCATCTTCAAATCCTATCGGTTTTGTTTTTTGAGCAGCCAATGGCATAGAGATAATAAATGCGATTAGCAATACAAAACAATGCTTCAATTTCATAATGTAATTGTAAATTAATGAAGACTAATATCCTCTCTTTGTTTAAATTTAAAAGTTGAATTCTGTATAAGGTATGAAAGATCATTTAACTACGATCTGATTTTGGCTTGTTTACGCAATTATAAGATAATATACTTTTATTCGTACTATGAATGTATAAATGTGTACATTTTTTGGATAAACATCTTCAGTGTCGAAATTGCAATGGACAAATATTTTTTGGTACTTGCCAAGATAATACAATGAGGGTGAGATATTCAGAAAGAGTTATCTATCTTTGCATCTAAAGTTTCCCAAAATGAATATTGACCATCGTACAAAAGAAAAGTGTTTAGCTCTAATAGAGCAAAAACTAGAAGGGCAAATTGAATCAATTCATAAACAAATAAGCGACCTGAAAGATTCATTGATTAATGATACAAAGAGTAGTGCAGGTGATAAATATGAAACAGGTAGAGAAAGAGTTGCTAAAGATCTAGGAAGGCTTGAATTGCAATATGAACAGTATCGTAAAAAGTTGACTTTACTAACCAATTTAACTGTTAAGTCAGATGATCATGTTGATTTTGGAAGCCTTGTTAAAACCGATCATGGCATCTATTTCTTTAGCCTTGCCTTAGGTAAAATGCCAATTGATGATACATTTTTTTATGCCTTATCGGTAACATCGCCTATCGGTCAAGCAATGTTCGGTACAAAAAGAGGGGAAACGATCCTATTTCAAGGACGTGACATAACTATTATCGAGTTACTATAGTATACCATACCATATAATAAAATACATAGATGAAAGATATCTCTAAGTATATTCTAGAGAAAATGTCGTTTGAACGATATAATGAAGTACAAGAACGTATGTATGAAGCTTCTAAAAAAGATGATACTCTCTATTTGGTTGCTCCAACAGGTTCAGGAAAGACCGTTGCTTTCTTGCGTGTAATGTTAGAAAAAACAAAGGTGCGTAAGGATAATATGCAAATGTTGATATTGGTCCCTACTCGAGAGTTAGCGCTTCAAATAGAAAAAGTGGTGGCAAAATTGCAGCTTCCATTTCGTTCTTATTGTGTTTATGGAGGACATAGCATTTCTTCAGAGGAGCGCTCATTAGAGAGTGTCCCCTCATTGCTTATCGCTACACCAGGAAGATTGGCTGACCATATTCGTCGTGGAAATATTGACTTGGCAAGTCTGTCTTATGTTACTTTAGATGAATATGACAAGATTCTTCAGTTTGGGTATAAAAGAGATATTGACTTCATTTTTCGTCAAATAAGTCAGTTGAAAGGAGCGATTCTTACTTCTGCCACCCAGCTTCCAGAAATGAACTATCCATGTGGGATAGATCCAAATGGAATAGTTCTAGATCTATCAAAAAAAGTGGAATCCAACACTTTTAAATCACATCGAATTGATGTGGAAGGAACTGATAAATTGGCTGCGTTAGTAAAACTACTTGAACAAATTGGCTCAGAATCCACTATGGTTTTCTGTAATCATCGAGATGCCGTTGAAAGAATTAGTGATGCACTTTATGATGTAGAAGTTGTTCATGAGTCTATCCATGGGCAAAAAAGTCAAGATGAGAGAGAAAGAGCTATGATTAAGTTTGAGAATGGAACCTCGTCTATTATTCTTGGAACAGATCTTTTGGCAAGGGGGATTGATCATGTAGAAGTGCAACATGTAGTACACTATCAGATGCCTAGAGACTTGGATGTGGCAGTTCATCGTAATGGTCGCACTTCAAGAGGTGATAAAGAGGGGAATATTTATGTGGTGTTAAAAGAGGATGAAACAATTTCAGCAGCGCTTGCTGATATCGATTGGAAGTGTTGGAATCTTGATAAAGAATTCCCAGAAATTAAACCTCCATATTGGGATACACTATACATTGGTGCAGGAAAAAAGAATAAGATCAATAAAATAGATATCGTTGGCTTTCTTTGCCAAAAAGGGGAACTAGAGAAAACGGAGGTAGGGATGATTCAGGTCAAAGATTATAGGGCTTATGTTGCTGTTCCCCGTAAAAAAATAAGCTCATTAATTCAAAAAGTTAAACGACTTAAAATTAAAGGAAAGAGTATTTTAATTAATCGAGCCTATTAAATGGAGAAGTGGGGGGATAATGGGACGTCGAGCAGTAATGTAGTGAGGATAAACTATTATTCCCCCAATCTTATTCGAAGTACTACCTACTTCTTCGCTGTTTCATTCGAAAAAGATAAATAGATCATTGAAACATTTCGATGTACTTTTTTATAGTACTGAGATCGTGATTTTTTACGAATGGTATTGTTTAGCGTTAGTTTAGAGGTTATTGAAGTGCTACTTTCGCTTGTGAAGAGACTTTTTTTCTATGTATGCCTCTTTCACAGTATTGGATCTTGTAATGTGAAGGAGCAATAGGTCATCTACTATTTATAATGGAATTGATGCAATGATTGACTGAATGGTTAAAATAATGAAGGTTGTTGTTGTCGTTTTTTAACGATTAAGCCAAATTCATTTACGCAGATGACAAATATGCATCCCGCTAAGTGAAAATGGCTTAATCTGATTTTATAATCAATGGAATCGTTACTTTAGTTTGCTCATTGCTTCTTTTATTCGTTTTACTGCTTCACGAAGGTCTGTTTCCGATGCTGCATATGAGAGTCTTACACAGTTTGGATCACCAAATGCTTCTCCTGTCACGATAGCTACGTTTGCTTCTTGAAGAAGATATAGACATAGATCAGAAGCGGTTTCTATTTTGTAATTACCAATTTGAGTTCCAAAATATGCTGTTACATTTGGAAATACATAGAATGCACCATCTGGTCTAGAGATCTTTAGGTTTGGGATATCGGACATCAAAGTTACCATTAGGTCTCGACGTTTTGCAAAATCATCTACCATCTTGAAGACTTCTTTGTTATCTGATTCAATAGCTCTTGCCGATGCAATTTGTGCTACAGAGTTTGGCCCTGATGTAAATTGTCCTTGCAGTTTATTACATGCTTTTATTAGCCATTCTGGTCCAGCAATATATCCTATACGATATCCAGTCATAGCATAGGCTTTGGATACCCCATTTACGATAACCGTTTGCTCTTTTATTGCATCAAATTGAGCAATTGTTTCGTGAGCTCCTTCGTAATTTATATATTCGTAGATCTCATCTGATATCACCACTATATTAGGATGACAGGCAAAAATATCTGCAAAAGCTTTCAGCTCTTCTTTTGTATATAGTTTTCCTGTAGGATTGCTTGGGCTACTAAAAAGAAATGCACGAGTTTTGGGAGTAATGGCTGCTTCTAGTTGTTTTGGTGTAATCTTGAAGTCATTTTCTACAGTAGTTGGAATCACTACATTGGTGCCTCCTGCTAATTTAATTAACTCAATATAGGTAACCCAATATGGTGCAGGAATAATTACTTCATCACCTTCTTGAACTGTTGCCATTATGGCATTTGCTAAAGAGTGCTTTGCACCATTAGATACAAGAACTTGATCTGCTGAGAAACTTAGATTATTATCTCTTTTTAGTTTGTTTACAATTGCTTCACGTAGTTCCAAATAACCATTTACTGGAGAATAGTGAGAGTAATTGTCGTCGATGGCTTTTTTTGCCGCTTCTTTTATAAAATTAGGTGTGTCAAAATCAGGTTCACCAACACTAAGACTGATAACATCAATGCCTTGTGCTTTCAATTCTCTACTCTTCTGAGCCATTGCTAATGTTTGAGATATAGCAAGTCGATTAATTCTCTCGGCAATAATACTCATAATTCAGGACCTCTTAGAAATTTATTATATCAATTGTTTTAATAGAAATGTGATGCTGTAATAGGATTATTTTTTATTATTATTGCAACAATCATTTTCATGTTCTATTGTTTACTAAAATCATAGCTACAATGAACAGCTCTAATGTTGCTGTTACTTCATAGCGTGTCGAAAGATACTAAAAAAAGAATGGTGATAGATGATAAAATATCATAAGATCTCTATTTATAAACGACATCTTAATAATAGATTTGAACTAATTAGTAGATAAAAATCATTAAATTACTATTTATATGGCTTCAGGAGTCTCTATTTTATGGCTTATTTTGATTGTAACTATTCCTTGTGCAATTGTAGCAGTAGTATCTATTTACAGCATGAGAACTGCAGTGAATAAAGAGAGGGAAACACGAGAGTTTGAGCTTAAGTTAAAGAACCGTGAGAGTTTAACCCAATACCGTTTACAAGCATATGAAAGATTGGCGCTGTTTCTCGAGCGTATTTCTCCCAGTGCTTTTGTTTTGCGCATTCCTCCTGTGGGAAAGACTGTGTTGCAATATCAAAGAGAGTTATTAATCATGTTGAGACAAGAGCTTGATCATAACGTGTCACAACAAGTGTATGTTTCATCTGAACTTTGGGGACATATTCGTCTTTCAAAAGAGAGAATGTCAATGTTGATTAGTCAAGCAGCTTCTGAGTTAAGTCCAGAAATGCCTGCGGAGGCTTTAAGAAACGAAATTTTTGAGAACTATTCAGATTTTGAGGATGACCAACCCATTGAGATGGCACTTGATTTGTTGAAAAGTGAAGTTGCTAGATATTTCTAATCCCACTCCAAACATATAATGTGATGAAGGAACTTAATTTCCAATGGAAAATGCTAGAGGAATTCACGACTGAAGAGATGTTTACTCTATTTCAGCTTAGACAGAAAATTTTTGTAGTGGAACAAGATTGTGTCTATCTTGATATGGATGATATTGATCGTTCATCTTTTCATCTAATTGGGCAGGAATATGGAACCAAGCAAGTGATTGCCACATTGAGAATTTATTCTGAGGGTAAGACAGTATGGCATATTGGTCGAGTTGCAGTTTCGATCGATCATCGTAAAAATGGAGTAGCCCTAATGATGTTGAAAATTGCTTTAGTCACATTGAAAGAGAAAGGGGCAAAGTGCGTAGAGATTTCTGCCCAAGAGTATCTCGTGGCATTTTATGAATCTCTTGGCTTTGAGAGCTCATCTGAGCCATATATGTTGGATGGATTACCTCATTTAGATATGATACGACATATTTAAATAGTAAAATAGCTATTTCTCTTTATGAAATAGCTATTTTACTATAGTTTAATTGTTTTTTTAGATAATCTCATTATGATTCAACTCATACTCAATCTTATCATATAGTTCTTTACTAGATGGTACCAAGGGAAGTCGAAGGTTATTTTGAACGATTCCAATAGAGGTTAATGCTGCTTTTACTCCCGTTGGATTTCCCTCTTCAAAGATAAATTCCATAAAGTGGAGTAAGCGATGTTGTAGCTGCAGTGCTTTGGTGAATTGGTTTATCATTGCAAGATGTACAATCTGAGACATAAGCCTAGGTGTTGCATTCATTGCAACAGAGATAACCCCTTTGGCTCCAACAGAAAAAAGAGGCAAGGTGTTTTTATCATCACCAGAAAGATAGATGAAATGCTTTGGAGCATCTTTTGTGATATGCATACACTTGCAAATATTTCCAGATCCATCTTTTACTGCTACAAATTTCTTTGAATATCGAGCCAACTCTAGAATTGAGGATGGAGTCATGTCCACAGCAGTTCTTCCAGGTACATTATAAATAATAATTGGAATAGGAGACACCGCTTCAATTTCTTTATAGTGAGCAATCAAACCTGATTGACTAGGTTTATTATAGTAGGGGGTTACTGAAAGGATGGCATCTACTCCTTCAAGTGAGGTGTTTTTGATCTTATCACAAATAACTTTGGTATTGTTCCCTCCAATGCCTAAGACAATTGGTAGATTGCCTGCATTTTCTTTAATGACGAATTGTAATATGCTCTCCTGCTCTTCTTGAGTTAAGGTGGCAGCCTCTGCAGTGGTTCCTAGAACAACAAGATAGTCTGCACCATTTTCAACCTGATAGGCTATCAACTTTGCTAAAGAACTGTAGCATATTTGTTCATTTTCATCAAACGGAGTTACTAGTGCAACACCTGCACCTTTAAATATATGGTTCATGGGTTCGATGATTTATATTTTGATCATATTATTATTAACTGTCATCCTAACGTTTAATCTATCAAATCTGATGTAAAAGTAACAATTTGATTTTTTTTGACCTATTAAAAAACGAATTTATTTTAAAAATGCCGAATGTGTTGAAAAATGAAACTGTCGTTTTCTGGACATGTTCTAGAACTTAGCAATATACTCCTTTATCACCGAAAATATATCTAAAATTTCTTTGTTTGGTGCTTGAATAAAAAGGTCTGCTACGTCATAGAGATGACAGTTTGACGTAATTTTGAACCTTGAGTTATTCATTGCCAATGCATAAGTAATCGGTAGATTGTGTTCAATAGATAGGTCGATCAGTATATCAAAAGAGGTGTTGATAAAATCAATCGCATCATTTGCTTTGGGTTCACCAGTCCATTTAATCAGTTTCGGGTTAATAACTACATTCTGTACTGAACTACCATTAATGTCTCCTAAATTTTGAGTATAAGCATAAGTATGCACAAAGCAGTTTGGTCGTTTTAATTGTTGTACTATATTCTTGATTTGACTTGCCGCATTAGGATCGTCCTGATTCCAGATAATACCAATATGTTTGGCATCTTCAAGTTTATAAATATTTACAGAACGACACTTTAATCTTATTTTATTAAAGAGCTTCTTGTATGCTAATTTTTCGAGTTTATTTTTTAACATAGGATGTGCAAAAGTTAATTCTGTTCAATCATATATAAGAAATCACTCTCATTAATGATAGGGATATTAAGAGATTGAGCCTTTTCTAGTTTAGCAGGTCCAATATTCTCTCCCGCGAGTAGGTAGTTAGTTTTTTTCGAAATAGAACCGGTTAGTTTTCCTCCATATTGTTCTACGATGTAGCCAAGTTCTTTTCTTCTGGATGCTGTCCCAAAGTTGCCGGAAATAACAAATATTACTCCTTCTAAAGTTTGCCTAAAAGAATCATCATTTTGAATGGCTTCAACAGTTTGAGCGGATACCGGAGCACCAAGTTGTGTTAGTTCTTCAATCAATTGTATATGATCTGGATCTTCAAAATAGCGCCTTACTGAGTTTGCCATTTTTTCACCAATATCATTTACGTCAATCAAATCTTGGAAGGATGCTGCTTTGAGTGCACTCAGGGAGCTAAAATGTTTTGCCAATGTTTTTGCAGCTGTCGCACCAATAAAACGAATACCTAACCCAAATAACAGCTGATGGAATTGATTTTCGTTAGACTTCTGAATAGCATTAAGAAGGTTGTCCACTGACTTCTGTTTTAAGGAAATCTTAGAAAGTTGATTGCATCTTGATATTATTCTTTCGACCCTTGGATTGTGAATGTAGTTGAATACTATCAATGCTTTATTATCTGGTAGAATGTTTTTCCATGTATCTAAAGATATAGATGGAAGCATCACAATAAATGGTGCATGTTCTACAATCTCAGCAATATCCTTGTCCTCAATTTGAGGAATCTTCAAGGCCTTGAGTACTGATGCCAGAGAGGTGCTTCCATTTTTAAGATCTCCTGATAGTAAGGTCTCGTAGATTCTTTTTTGTATAGGTATCCTGAAGTATGTTTGTATCTGCCGGTGAATATGCTTCGCTGTTTCTCCTTTTTTAAGGGTAAACGGAAGAGATGCAAGTGCGTCTTCGGATAAATTCATAAGACCACTCAGTTCATTGAGTGCTTTGGCTATTATTTTTGCATTAGAAAGAGATATATTTTGCATCCCAAATTGGAATGCATAAATTATCCTTTCATATGAAATCTGCAGGGGAGGATGTTTATCATCGTCTCTTTTGATAGTTTCTAACCCTTCAATGTCAGCCCTTCTGTCTTTTAATTTATAAATGTCTGCAATAGAATTAAGCAATCCTTGTCCATATAGAAGATGTATGGTCTCTTTTCCTAACCACTCAATATTCATTGCATTGCGTGAAACAAAATGCTCAATCTTCCCTTTGATCTGCGGTGGACACCCTTTGTGATTCGAACAATAAAATGCAGCTTCACCTTCATTGCGTTCTAAAATGGTATGGCATTCTGGGCACTGTTTAGGAAAAATAACAGCTAGTGCATCGTCTTTTCTTAAAGAGGTCTCAACTCCGACAATTTTGGGGATGATCTCTCCCCCTTTTTCAATATAAACTTTATCCTGATAGTGTAGGTCTAAGTTGGCGATGATATCTGCATTATGAAGCGAAGCTCTTTGGACAATAGTTCCAGCTAGGGCCACTGGTTCTAAATTAGCAACAGGAGTTACAGCCCCAGTTCTTCCAACCTGAAATGATACAGATTGTAATGTTGTTATCTCTTTTTCTGCTTTAAATTTGTATGCAACTGCCCATCTAGGTGATTTTGAGGTGAACCCCAGTTTGTTTTGAAGGTCTTTTGAGTTGACTTTTATTACGACACCGTCAGTTGCAACATCAAGATTGGCTCTTTCGATATTCCATCTTTCGAGATACTCAATTACCTCTTCTATGTTGTTACATATTTGGTTGTCTTTTGATACCTTAAAGCCCCATTCACGTGCTTGCTCTAATGCATCATATTGTCCATCTACTAATGTGTCTTCAGTTAAAATATCATAGAAATAGGCATCTAACCCTCTTTTAGCTACTGTTGCAGAATTCTGAAGCTTTAATGTTCCAGAAGCCGCATTTCTAGGATTTGCAAATCGAGCATCCCCATCTGCAGCACGAGCTTCGTTAAGTCTGTCAAAAGTTTTAAATGGTAATAAAATCTCCCCCCTGATAACAAATCTGTTTGGATAGTTTCCTTGAAGTTCTAGAGGAATGGTCCGAATGGTCCGAACATTATTGGTAACATCGTCCCCAACTTCACCATTGCCTCTTGTTAGTGCTTGTACAAGTTTTCCATTTTCATATAGAAGACTAATTGATGAACCATCAAACTTGAGTTCACATTCATATATGAACTCCTCAAATATATTTTTCTTAATTCTTTGGTCAAACTCATAAAGTTCAGTGAAATTGTATGTGTTCGAAAGAGAAAGCATTGGGTAATCATGGGCGTTCTGTATGAACTCTTTGTTGAGATCACTTCCAACTCTTTGTGTCGGAGAGTTTACATCCCTAAATTGAGGGTGCTTTGATTCCAAGGCATCAAGTTCTTTAAGAAGCATATCGAAATCATAATCCTCAATGGAGGGTCGACTTAACACATAATAGTTGTGATTGTGTTGATGTATTTCGCTTCTTAGCTGCTCTATCTTTTCTTGAACGTCAATCTCTGTCATCTTCTATTTTAAATGATAATCAAACTATGTAAAAATAGTAAATCTTTTTTGCCTCTCCTAGTATGTATAGTCTTGAAATATTACACTAGTGAGTTATTCTTTCATAATGAGTTTTTTATACAAGTCTTAAAATTCTAAAATATTAGATTAGTGGGAAGAGCGATGTCAAGTGGATACAACAAAAGTTAGATTCTTTTGTTCGTAATATACATTGGTTATTGTAAAGGAGGTATATATCTTGATTGTAATCATTGTTTATTTGGTTTCCTATATCATACATACGAGTTGTAAAATAGAAGCTAACCATTGCTTGAATAAAAAACGTATTTGGTCGAAAGGATTTTTATTTGATTAAAGGTTTAAATACTTTCGTAGTATATCAAACTTAGATTCGATAATTTATGTTGAAACAGAACAATAACGAGCTATTAAGCTATACTACATATACAAAGTCAGAACATGAAAATTGGATTGTTTTTGTACATGGTGCAGGTGGCAGTTCAAAAACTTTCTCAAGACAAATTGCTGCGTTTAAAAACCATTTTAACTTGGTGCTTCCGGATATGAGACATCATGGTGGTTCTCAGGATATTGAGCTTCTTTCCGAAGATAATATGTCATTTGATATTGTAGGAAGAGATATTCTTCAGCTAATGGATCACCTGAATATCAGGACAGCACATTTTATAGGTGTTTCTATGGGCTCGATTGTAATTCGTATGATTGAACAGTTGGCACCAGAGAGAATAGAATCAATTATTATTGGCGGTGGAGTGATGAAATTAAATACACGTACCCATATTTTATTTAGAACAGGCCTGTTTTTCTCCAAATGGCTGCCATACCATCGATTATATCAGATGGTTGCACATATTTTGATGCCTAAGGAGAATCATGCGATTGCTAGAAAGTTATTTATAAGGGAGGCCGCAAAAGTTAAAAAAGAGGCCTTTAAATCTTGGTTGTCATTAATATCAGGGCTGAAGTCTAGACTAGATGAACTTTTCGATGTTCCATTGAAAGTGCCAACTTTAATGATAACGGGGACACAAGATTTTGCTTTCGTTAATGATATTAGAGAATATGCTAATCTGTTCCCATCTATAAAAGTGACAGAAATCCCAAAATGTGGACATGTATGTAATATCGAGAAAGCAGATCTTTTTAATAAGTTGAGTCTTGAGTTTTTATTAAGCTTTAAGTCTTAGTTTTAAGTGGATTCGCACCAGTAGTTTGCTATTATGTTTGTTAGGTTAGTAAAAAAAATACTATATTCAACACTTGAATGATGAGGTGTTTTAACCTTTTTATATTATTTTCGTGTTAAATATGGTATATAATAGAGGTGTACCTTAGCACTTTACAATATTAAAACCGATCGTATGGATGCAATTAATGGAAATGCGAACGCAGATCTTGAGCAAAAGAGGAGAGAAGCAACGCTGAAAGAGATAAAAAGGTTACAGGGGGTAAATAGTCGTTTGCAAACAATGCTAATTATTATGATCGTTCTTTTTGCTTTAATTGTTGGAGGGGGATCATACATGGCATCTCAGGGACAATTGCCGTTTGTCACAGGGAATGGTGCTGATACGGTGCAAGTGGTACAACATGATACGGTGTATGTGGCAGCAGAATCTTCAGATGAAGATATCGTTGGGGAATCAATAGTAGGATCGACATATTACGCCATTCAAATTGGATATTTTAAGCAATTAAAACAGATAATTCCAATAAAAGCACAATCAGATCTTGAAGTTTATGAGAAAAATGGAGCAAAGATTTTCACTTTAGCCAAGTTCAATACATACCAAGAAGCTACTGCAAGTAAGCGTTTAGTTAGGAAGATAGGATTTAAAGACGCTTTCATTGTGCACTATGTGGATGGAGAGCGCGTTCCAATAAATTAATATCTATAGCATGATTCAAAGAAGGCCTTTGCAGAACAAGCAAGGCCCTTTTTTTCGTTTATTAGTAACTGAAAATATATAAGTTGGGGTGTCAATCTGATGATGCAGGCCTGTTCATAAAATTTAGGTGGCAAAGAACTTGTTTATTTTTTTTGGATTATAGATAAGTTCTTCTCGTAATTTATTTAGGTTATCTTCTATTTTTTCTTATTAAGCCTCTGCATATGGACAGCATAATGGTAGACATCGATTTTTGTATTCCTTGGTTTAGGAACTTGAAATTATCTTCTCCAAAATAGACATCTCTTATTTGATTCATTACTTCTATTTCCCAATGATTACTTATATCCTCTGCAATTTCAGCTACATCTCCATATGGTGTTGAGCTTATGATTAGAATGCAAGTTTGTATAGCCCTCCTACTTTATTGTTTGATCTCATATTAAGGTGTTGAATAATCATGTAATAAGACCATCTATTCCTCTAGGTTATCAATTGTCGTGCTGTTATAGAGTGTTTTAGCTTTTGTTTTATTATCTTAGAAGAAGTAACCTTAACGCAAAAATTAGAATCAATGAGAGCATCTCTTATAACTATTTTATTTTTTGCATTGGCGACTATGGCTAATGCACAATTTTCCTCTTATTATTATCAAAGAAAGACGTTATTCGAACTTATGCCTAATGATAAGAATGAAATTATATTTTTAGGAAATAGCATAACAAATGGTTGTGAGTGGACAGAGGTCTTCGATGATTTAAAAATCAAGAACAGAGGTATCAGTGGAGATGTTACTGCAGGCGTGATTCATCGTTTGAGTGAGGTGTATGAGTCTTCTCCTGAGAAGGTATTTTTACTTATTGGAATTAATGACCTTTTTTTGGGGAAAACACCAGATTATGTTTATAAAAACATATTGACAATAGTACGTGTAATCAAGGACAACTCTCCTAAAACAGAGGTGTTTGTTCAAAGTCTCCTTCCAGTTAACGATTTTGATGGGCGTCATGTTAAGAGAGAACGAATAAATCATGATGTGCTTTGGGTAAATGAACAATTAAAAACAAATGCAGCAGTGGATCAATATATCTATCTCGATATCCACAATAAGCTCGTTGATGAAAATGGTAATTTAAAAAAAGATTATTCTAACGATGGGGTGCATTTGATGGGTAAGGGATATTTGACATGGGCTGAGTTGCTAAAACCTTATCTGGATTAGATCCGTTTTCTCTTCTAGATATGACTTCTTTTAATTATTATACAATGGAATATCTTTGATTTACTTACTTTGTATCGAAGATCATAGAATAAAGCTATCCTTTTGTGGAATTTTTTTTCATTATACGGTAGTATAGAATTACATTAAGATATAAAGTTTGGGAAATGAAAAAGTATGATGTAGATTGTCCTGCATATATTATTGATCAAGAGCGGTTTGAAGGGAATCTGTCATTAATTAATAATGTACAGGAGAAATGTGGTGCTAAACTTCTGTTGGCGTTAAAGGCTTTTTCTTTATGGAAATCTTTCCATTTTTTAGAACCTAATTTTAAAGAATGTACTGCTAGTGGGCCATGGGAGGCACGGCTTGGACATGAATGTTTAGGTGGGTTGTCACACACTTTTTCACCAGCATTTGTGGAACATGATTTTGATGAAGTGTTAAAACACTCTTCACATGTGATATTTAATTCATTAGATCAATTGGATCGATTCTCAAAAAAATGTAGAGATAATGCACATCCGATCTCAATAGGGCTGCGTGTAAATCCAGGGTATTCTCCTGTTGAAACAGATCTATATAATCCATGTGTGAATGACTCAAGGCTTGGTATTTCTAGAGTATTATTGTCAGAAAATATGCCAGATGGTGTTGAAGGACTACATTTTCATGCATTGTGTGAATCTACGTCGTATGATCTCGAGAAGACGATAATATCATTTGAAAAACTTTATGGCGAGTTCTTGTCTAAAGTGAAATGGGTGAACATGGGGGGAGGACACTTAGTTACCCATAAGGATTATGATACGGGTCATTTAATTGCTCTAATTCAGGACTTTAAGAAAAAATGGGGTGTTGAGGTTTATCTAGAACCTGGTAGTGCTTTTGCATGGGATATAGGTGTTCTTGTTGCAAATGTTGTTGATGTAATCCATCAAGGAGGAATTACCACAGCAATATTAGATATCTCTTTTACTGCTCATATGCCAGATTGCCTTGAGATGCCCTATCAACCAACGGTACGTGGTGCCTCTTCTACTGAGATGAACAATGGTTATAAATATCGTTTGGGGGGAAATAGTTGTTTGGCAGGTGATTTTATTGGTGATTGGTGGTTTGATAAACCTTTAGTGGTAGGTGACCAAATTATTTTTGAAGATATGATCCATTATACTACAGTGAAAACTACTTTTTTTAACGGTGTAAAACACCCTGATATTCTTCTCTATAATAAGAACGGAGGGTTAGAGGTTCTACGAAAATTCTCCTATGAAAATTATAAAGAAAGAATGTCTTAATTCGCATTGCTAAATAGTTAGAATGGTATAATAAACAAAGGGAGCTAATAAGGCTCCCTCTTGTAATTAGTTTTATTTATTAGTAAGTTCTTTGAATAGTTCTTTTACTGAAATAAGTTTTTTTGCTTTGTATGCATAACTACCAGCAAAAGCATATCCATTCTTTAAGTTTCCTTTGTATGCATTGTATAGTGCAGAGATAATACAGTAAGGACTCTTCTCGACTTTACATGTTCGAATGCAGTGGAAAGGGCAACTCTTAGGAGACTTTAATCCGTCTTTAACCTTGTCAATAAAAGAGTTCTTTATTGCTCTGCCAGGCATTCCTACAGGGCTTTGAATAATTTCAATATTTGCCTCATTAGCATTTAAATACTCTTGTTTGAATTTTTCATCAGCATCACATTCATGAGTGGTTACAAATCTGCTCCCAAGTTGAACCCCATCTGCTCCAAGATCCATGAAACGTTGAATATCGTCTTGGGTGTGAATACCTCCAGCAGCAATCACTGGGATAGCTTTATTGTATTTAGATCGAAGTGGTATGATTTCTTTTACCACATTGGGGATAATCTCTTCAAGAGAAAAATTATTATCTTCAATCTGGTTGGCTTTAAATCCTAGATGTCCTCCAGCTTTAGGTCCTTCTACAACAATCGCGTCAGGTACATAATTATAGTTTGTAATCCATTTTTGTGCAATGATTCTCGCTGCTTTTGCAGAAGATACAATCGGCACAAGTTTGGTTATACTGTCTGGTTTAAGATATTTAGGCAAGTCCAATGGTAGTCCGGCACCAGCAAAAATGATATCTGCCTTTTCTGCTATGGTGGTTTTAACCATATCCTCAAAATTCGTAAGAGCAGCCATAATATTGACCCCAATAACCCCGAATGTCTTTTCTTTTGCAGTTCGAATCTCTTTCTTAAGCCCTTCGATACTAGCTTTTACATAATCCAGAGATTTTTCCTTGTGTATCAATCCCAATCCAGCAGCTGAAATTACTCCAACTCCTCCTTCATTTGCTACAGCCGATGCTAGTCCAGATAATGATATCCCAACTCCCATTCCTCCTTGTATTATAGGCACAGGAATCTCAAGATTCCCAATTTTTAATGACTTCATGATAAAATTATGTCGTTTTAAAATAGTGAATATACTATTGCAAAATTAAGAAAAATGATATGGAATTGATGGTTTATCGTTGCAATAATTGCAAAAACATGGGGGATTGATAGATAAATGACATTTGTCTTCGAAAATAGACCAAAAGAGTAAGCTGGTCTTATGTTTGAATATTAGATTATCATGTTGGGATTAAAAGCGGGATAATTTATTGAATTCATTTATATTAAATAGTGGGTGTAGTGGGCAAATATGAGAAACTAAAAAGTGTGATAATTTTTGTGGTGTAAACGATTAAGTTTTTTTGAAGTCCTACAGGGTAGCAGAAAAGGTTTGCTTTCTAATGTAGCTTCATGATCACGTTAGGACTATTTCTCGTTAAAAATTTGATCGACTATCAGTTTGTTCACAATATTTTAGTATCTGATAATTTTCTACTGCTTGGTTTTTATACTACTTTTATCTTACAAAATAATCTCCACGCTGAGATGGCCTTATATCAGATCGTATGGTCTGATAAGACTGCTCGACATGAAGGTGCGTCTTATGTATTAAGAGAAATAGTATTTACATGGAATTAATAAGTGCAGAAGAGTTTTTAGAGAAGTCAGAAAGATATCCTATCATTGATGTCCGATCTCCTGGAGAGTATGACGAAGGGCATATCTCAAAAGCAATAAATATAGCCCTGTTTGATAATGAACAACGTGCTATTGTCGGGACTATTTATAAAAAACAAAGTAAAGATGCTGCTGTTTTAAAAGGGCTCGAATATGTAGGGCCTAAAATGTCTGTTTGGGCAAAAGAAGCAAAGAAAAAAGCTGTTGACAATACTGTCCTTATACATTGTTGGAGAGGAGGAATGAGATCTCAATCAATGGCATGGCTTTTTGAGAAAGTGGGACTTAAATGTTATGTTTTGATTGGAGGTTATAAAGCATACAGAAACCACCTTTTAGATCATATTGCCAACTTGCCTAAGTTAATTGTATTAGAAGGGCTTTCTGGAAGTGGAAAAACAGACATACTTCATCATTTAGAAGATAAAGGGAGTCAAATTATTGATCTTGAAGCATTGGCATCTCATCGTGGCTCTGCTTTTGGTGGAATTGGTCAGAAGAAGCAGCCTACTACACAGCAGTTCCAAAATGATCTATATCAAAGTGTACGACAACTTGATCCATTGAAGCCTATATGGGTGGAAGGAGAAAGTAAATTTATTGGGAAAGTATTTCTTCCGGACCCCTTTTGGAATAGAATGAATCACTGCTCTTTGTTAGTTGTCGAATTGGCTCATGAGTATCGTGTTCAGCAGTTAGTCAAGGATTATAGCCGGTTAGACAATGAAGAAATGAAAGCTGCAATAAATAATCTGGTAAAAAGGCTGGGGCACGAAAGAAAAGATCAGATTTTATTTTGCTATGAAGGTGGACAATTTGGTGAGGTTGCCAACTTATTGTTAGAATACTACGATAAAGCATATGAATACAGTCGTGAGCATATGAAAGATAAAAAGCACGTATATTCAATGATGCTGCCTAGCACCTCATCGGACGATCATGCAAGAATATTAATTGAAGAGATAGAAATAAAATACGATCAGATATATGGAGTGTGTTAAATTAACTCAATATTCCCACGGAGCAGGGTGTGGATGTAAAATTGCTCCGAAAGTACTAAAAGATATTTTAGATCAAGTGCCAACGTCGCATATAGATCCTAAATTATTAGTCGGTAATGGTACTTTAGATGATGCGGCTGTTTATGAAATAGATGATGAAAATGTTATTATTTCAACAACAGATTTCTTTATGCCAATTGTAGATGACCCTGAGGATTTTGGAGCCATTGCATCGGTGAATGCAATAAGTGATATTTATGCGATGGGAGGTAAGCCATTAATGGCATTGGCAATTCTTTGTTGGCCAACTAAACAGTTAGATACCTCTGTGGCTGCAAAAGTAATGAATGGTGCACGTAAAGCATGTAAAGAGGCAGGTATTATAATTGCAGGAGGACATAGTATTGATGGTCCGGAGCCTATCTTTGGTTTGGCTGTAACAGGGATTGCTAAGAAGGAGATGATCAAAAAAAATGCTTCTGGTGAAGTAGGATGTAATTTGTACCTGTCTAAACCTTTGGGAGTAGGGATCTTAAGTACAGCCCAAAAGAAAGGAGTACTTGATGAGGTAGATCGCCTTAAGGCACGAAATTCGATGATTACATTAAATAAAATTGGAACTGAACTTGGAGCGTTAGATGGAGTGACTGCAATGACTGATGTTACGGGCTTTGGGTTGTTGGGGCATTTAAGCGAATTATGCGAAGGTTCCGGAATGAGTGCAGAGATCAGTATGTCAAAGGTTCCGTTGATAGAGGGTCTCCAAAAATATATTGACTTGAAAACATATCCTGGAGGAACACAGCGTAATTTTGATAGTTATGGAGACAAAATCTCTCCTCTGACAGAGGAGCAAAAGAGTGTTTTGTGTGATCCACAAACTAGTGGTGGATTACTTGTCGCCGTAAGACCAGAGGACGAGGGCTCGTTTTTTAATGTCGCAAGAAATTATGGTTGGGAACCTGTCTGTTTTGGTCACACTACTCCAATCTCAGACTATGTAGTGAAGGTAACTAAATAGTGTTATAAAAATACCTCAAATTTCTTTTGTAAGAATAAAGTATCTAATCTCAAGAGTTTCATTAATTATAGTCAAGGTATAATCTAATCTTTTAATTGGAGATAGGTTATACCTTTTTTTCGACTCTTTTTCAAAAAACAAGTAAGTTGATCTTAGTAGCCATTGGAACATGACTATTGTTAATTTTGGATTAGACATTTTTCGATCAGTGAATGAATTAGATCTATTAAGACCATTAAATCGTCTCTCTATGTTAAGTTATTGTTATGAAGTAACACGTGCGATGTGCTAAAAGTGTTGCCTAGAATGTATTTAATTCTCACATGATAAATAGTGCTTGATGATCGGCTTAATTGGTTGTGTTGCAGAGTGACAGTGTGATGGTGTGTGTGTTGTAATATGTTGTATAGAACATGTTTTGTGAGATATTTTAATCGTAATTAATGGTTGTGTCTGTAACATGCTGTTTTTGTGGTTGAAAACTTTGGTGTATATTTGTATTGAACCAATCATGAGGAGTTTGCTGTTGTTACATGTTGTGTCGAACATTTAAGGAGATTCTTCATGGTTTGAAATATTTAATTCAAAATTAAAATATGCCAGAATCTAATATTAAGATAGAAGTAAAAGATCTTAATCTAATATTTGGAAAAAACAAAAAAGAAGCATTGTCGCTATTAGCAAATGGCGAAACCAAAAGTAAAATTTTACAAAAAACAGGTGCTACTGTAGGTGTAAACAATGCTTCACTTGAAATCTACGAGGGAGAGATATTTGTCATTATGGGACTTTCTGGAAGTGGGAAATCATCACTTCTAAGATGTCTTAATTTGTTAAATAATCCAACATCAGGTGATATAATCTTTCACGGTAGGTCCATAAGTAAGATGAATCAAAATGAGTTACGTGAAGTACGTAGAACAGGAATGAGTATGGTCTTTCAAAAATTTGGGCTTCTACCTCATCGAACCGTGGCAGATAATATAGCTTTTGGTCTTGAGTTACAAGGTGTAAATAAAGAAGAGCGATTAGATAAAGCCCACAAGTCGATTGAAAATGTTGGATTACAGGGTTTTGAAAATAAACTTCCGTCTGAACTCTCCGGTGGAATGCAACAGAGGGTTGGTCTTGCAAGAGCTTTAGCTAATGATCCAGAGATACTTCTAATGGATGAGGCATTCTCTGCATTAGATCCCTTGATCAAAGCAGAGATGCAAAATGAACTATTGGATCTTCAAGAGAAGTTAAAGAAAACTATTGTGTTTATCACACACGATCTAGATGAAGCGATTAAGCTTGGAGATCGTATCGCAATTATGAAAGATGGAATAATCGAGCAAGTAGGGATAGCAGAAGAAATTCTTACCTCTCCAGCAACTCCATATGTGAAAGCATTTGTCGAAAAAGTAGATAGAAAAAGTGTTATTTCTGCAGAGACTCTCATGTTTAAAAACATGGAAGTTGCTCATATTAAGAAAGATGGTCCTCAAAGTATAATGCGCAAGATGAGACAAAAAGGGCTTTCATCTCTTCCTGTTGTCAATGAGAAACAAGAATTTATTGGGTTTATTAGATTACGCAATGTATTGAAGGTAACCAAGGATAGTAGTTTGAATTTGAGTGACTTCGTTGAAACCAATGTAGCAAGTGTTTATTCCCATTTTACTGTTGAGGAGATGTTGCCACTGATTGCAGATACCCATTTCTCTTTGGCTGTCGTAGCTGAGGATAGTGGGAAGTTGTTGGGGATTGTTACCCAAACATCATTGATAATAGAAGCTACAAAATATAATTCAGAAGAGATCGAATTACTTCAAGAAGAAGCACAAGAAATTTAAAATATATGGAGCAAAGAATATTTAATATTGGGTCTAGTGTTGAGAAGGCTGTAATGTGGCTAACAGAACACTTTGGTCCTGTGTTTGATGTCATTAAAGATAATGGTAATGGATTGATCGAAGGATTTGAAAACCTACTATTATTTTTCCCTTTTTATGTCGTAATCGCACTTTTAATTGCTGTTGCATGGTATAAAGGTGGTAAGGGAGTAGCATTCATGACTGGGGCTGGACTATTGTTCATCTACGGAATGGGCTTTTGGACTGAAACAATGCAAACATTAGCATTGGTACTCATCTCTACGATTGTTGCTTTAATTATCGCTGTCCCTCTGGGAATCTTGAGTGCTAAGTATAGAAATTTAGAGAGATGGATTAGGCCAATGTTGGATTTAATGCAAACCATGCCAGCATTTGTCTATTTGATTCCAGCGGTATTGTTTTTTAGTATAGGAAAGCTCCCAGGAGCTTTTGCAACTATTATTTTTGCAATGCCACCAGCTGTAAGATTAACTTCTTTAGGAATAAAGGAGGTTTCTCCTGAAGTGGTTGAAGCAGCCAAATCCTTTGGTGCAACTCCGATGCAGGTCTTATTAAAGGTAGAACTACCCCTTGCGAAGAACTCACTACTTGCAGGCGTGAATCAGACCATTATGATGTCTTTGTCAATGGTTGTGATTGCTGGTATGATTGCTGCAGGAGGTTTGGGTGAAAAAGTACTTGAAGGTATCAACAATCTTGACATCGGATTAGGATTTGAGAGTGGTTTGTCTGTAGTTATTCTTGCTATTATTTTAGACCGTATTACACAATCTTTTGGTGCGACTAAAAAGAAATAAAAAACAATTAATATATGAAAAATATCAAACAATTATCTATAATTTTAATTGCAGGATTGATCCTGTTTATTTCATGTACAGGTAATCAGAGCAAACAAGAGAAAAAGGAACTTGTGATTGGTTATGTTGATGGTTGGGCCGAAGGTGTTGCTATGACCTATATAACCAAAGAGATCCTTCAAGAACAAGGCTACGATGTTAAAATGAAAAATGCCGCAGTTGATCTAATTTTTGCATCGATGTCATTAGGAGACATTGATGTATTTATGGACGTATGGATGCCTGTAACTCACAAAGAAAAAGTGGCGAAATTTAAAAATAAGATTGAATATATCAGTACAACTTATCAGGATGCAAAACTTGGTTTAGTTGTTCCTGCTTATGTGACGGTCAATAGTATTGAAGAATTAAACGCTAGTAGAGATAAGTTTGATGGGAAAATTATTGGTATTGAGAAAGGTGCTGGTATTACTGCTAAAACAGAGCAAGTGATTGTAGATTATGGTTTAAATTTTAAACAAATTAATTCCTCTTCAGTGGCAATGTTTACAGAAGTAAAAAAGTCAATCAGCAAGAAAGAATGGATTGTTTTTTGTGGATGGGCACCCCATTGGATGTTTGGACGATTTAAACTTAAATTTCTAGAGGACCCTAAGAAATATTATGGAGCTAAAGAGCAGGTGATGACTTATGGGCGTAAAGGTTTTCAGAAAGATAATCCAGAACTAGCCAACTTTTTCAAAGCATTCAAATTGACTAATAAGCAGATTTCTGAGTTGATGAATGAGATGGAAGATGGTGAGAATAAAACTAAGGTTGCGAAGAATTGGGTTAAGAATAATCAAGATCTAATTAAAAGTTGGTTGAAAAAATAAGGGTCGTGAATGTCTCTTACGACCTTTATATTATCCTATATTTTATTTAAAAGGTGAAACGGACGTTTCACCTTTTTTTATGTGTGCCATGC
>JAONJW010000026.1 GCA_028377305.1 Prolixibacteraceae bacterium
TCTTTTATTTAAAATCGACAACAGAAGGAGTAAGTCTAAACTCTTCCCATAGGTGAATATTGTAAAAAATACCAATATGAAATCCTATCATGAGGAGTAATCTTCCATTCTCTAATTTCTTCTTGGAAATAATAGTCCTATTTATATCGGTCTGAACACCCATTCCTTCACGGTCTACTGCGTAGATGGAGTACGATAAATCATGGCAAGATAAGCTATAGGTTTTTATCACTAATCATCTACTTTCATAAAATTACAACCGACCAATTTGGCTACTATAAAGTCCATAAAAATATGTGATTGATGACGATTCTCATCACACAATGTGATGTTTAATTTACTTAAATAACCGTCCTATTCTAGAGAATCCTGTTGAACTGGACAATGCATAAAATCCCAGTTTTTCATTGAAGCATAACTTAAAAATAGAGACTCTCAATGGAGAGCCTTTATTTTTATTTAGAAAAGGTTAAATCAAATAAATCGGTTAGGGTATCATTCATTACAACGGATGCATACTTTTCAAATTTTTTCTTGAAAAGTCCCTTGCGATTTCTTACCGCTAACTGTTCCAAAGAATGATGGGTTACATGGGGGTGATAATTATGATTTAACGATAAGATAGATTTAAACTCTACAAAATCGACCTTTCTTACAATCACCTCATATGAAGCTTCTTCAAAAATGATTTCAACATCAAAATCACCTTTCATATGTAATAGATAAACAGGACATTTAGAACGTGGTATAGTTGTCTTCTTATAATCAAAATAGACGTCATCACAATGAAACTTAACTATATTACCTAAAAAATGAACTCTAGAGTTCCTAAATTTATTTTGTAATAACATTTGATTCTGATCTAATGAATGACTCGTTTTATAACGCCTTTGCCATACAACTGCACCTTCCTTTATATCAAAGTTTTCGAACCCATTCCCAATCAATAGAAATGGGAACCAAAGCATTACCATTAATAATATTGATCTTCTCATTTTTTCTGATTTAGATTAACGTACTTCACTCACTCAATATTACCAAACTTTAAATGAGATGTTTTCGTACTATAATAACAGCAAAATGATAAACATGTTTAATCTACACAGCCTACTTAAATTCCTATTTGTCCAATACAGGAATGACAGTTCAATTTTTTTGCAATTAGTCAAAAAAACTATCCTATTATAAATCCATATCACCAGCTTTGTAATAGAATTATTGTGTTGCATTTATGATTTGAGTGCAAATTTGACAGTATCGATACCTTTATGTGCAATCACTGTGTAGGAGTATCTTGTGTAATCGTATCTTCATATGCAAATCGTTTTTGATCCTTTAGAATAGTTCGATAAAGACCCTCTATTACCACATATCCTGGTGGTTCATTTATATATCTACCACTTCGTGTAAAACTGCCAAAGATTCTATAAAGTTATCTTTATAGAACCTTTGGCAGCTATCGTTTGAATTCACAAGTTATTCTATTTTACCTTCTTCATAATTATATCCCTCATTGCTTGATATAATGAACCTGAACCACCCCAGATTCATAGTATCTACTGGAGTATGCTTTTAAATTAACAGGGGCAATTCCTCCAATAAATAGTCGTTTACCATCACCTAGTATTGTTGGAATGATTGTAATAACATATTCATCAATTAGATTTTTAGCCATCAATAGCTTGACAATCTGTCCTCCCCCATCACAAACAATATTTTTTCCTTCATTTGCTTTTAGTTCTGTGATCAAAGATTCTATGTCATCATTATAGAAAGTTATATTCTTTTTATTGTCTATTTTCTGTCTTGTAAATACGTAACAATCTAAATTCTCTGACTGAGGTAGCACTCCTCCTGTTAGGGATAAAATTACATCATATGTTTTCTTGCCTACGATATAAGTATCCACCTCTTTATAGAACTTAGAATAACCATAATCTTCCCCTTCTAAGGCTACTTGATCAAGCCAAGAAATATCATCATCATTTGTTGCAATATAGCCATCAAGGCTCATACTAATGTATAAAATTACTTTTCTCATAATGCTACTTTATTATTTAGAACGGCAAAGATATATACTATGTTTATTCTATCATTGGACAAAATTTACCTTGGATATATTTCATATTGAAAAAAAAAGGAATAGCTATAAAGTAAAAAAAGCTACCCATTGGGGTAGCTTTTTTTACTTTATTATAGATTACACTATTGTTCTGGGACAAATTCAATATGAACGACTTTTGCTTTCTTAAAGAATTTACGTGCAAACTTCTCTACATCTTTCTTTGATAGATTAGAAAGAACCATTTCAGGATTATTCTTTTTATCCGTTTTATCCAAACCTTTTATCGCATAAGCAGATAATAAATTCGTGAAATAGGAATTATGATTCTTACTCTGTTCAAGGTTTTTCTGAATGTTTTTCACAGTCTTATTGTAATCATCTTCAGAAATACCATCTTCTACCATTTGATCGATCTGAGCCTTAACAATTGTCATAAGCTCATCGGCACGATCTGGTTTACAGTCGAAACTAATAGTTACAGTAGCCTTTGGTTTAGGGTAAGACCAAATACGACTTCCGACTCTAACACCGTAAGTACCTCCCGCTTCTTCTCTTACTTTTTCCGTAAAGCGTAGTCTAAGGACCGATTCAACAATGTCCATTGACATCTTACTCTTACTATCATCAGACATGTACTGATTAAATTTCATGTACTCAGTTGTCTTTGGAGTCTCTAGTTTTAATGCGATCTCTTTTTCTACATTTTCTTTAGGGAAAGAGACCTTACGATCAACATAGAACTCTTTACGATTTGTTGAAGACAGAGAAGCGATGTATTTACAAACCATTCCCTTAGCTTCGTCTTCCTTCACATTTCCTACTAATACGAAAGAGAAATCACTTGCATCTTGCATACGATCTAGATAAATCTTCTTCATCATGTCGAAGTTCAATTTTTCTACATATGTAGGATTCATATTCATAGCACGTGGATGGTAATCCGTTGTAATCTTAGTAATAGAATCACCTTTAACTTTATTTGGATTGTTCGATGAAGATGCAATGTAGGCTGTATATCTTGATTTTAATGCATCAAAAGCACCCTTATCAAAACGTGGGGATTCAAATTTCAAGTAAAGAGACTGCATCATAGTTTCAAAATCATCCGGAACACTATTTGCTACAATAAGCTCCTGGAAATCATTCATTCTCATACTCACTCCGACACGCTTTCCTGTCAACATTTTCTTCAGTGTAATCGCATCAAATTCTCCTGCACCAAAGTTATCCACGAAACTACTGGCCAATGAGGCCGAAGGTAATTCATCAATAGCATCAATCTTAGATAACCCTCCCCAACTATATCCTTCTAAAGAAATCTTGTCTTTATCGATGTCAGCAAAACGATAATATACTTTTGCTCCATTAGATAATGTCCACTCTTTAGCTCCAAATTGAGGTAATTCTTTTTCAGAGACAATAGTCCCAGCATTTATTTTGGATTCGTCCACAAGAGGTTTATCGCTCACGGCATCTTTATATGGCTCCAAATTTGCAGTCTCTACTGCTGTAACCATACCTAAGGCTTCTTGTTCAGTAAGATGCTTTTCTCCTTCAGATGGTCCAGTAATAACAACTGTACGATTGGTATCCGTACTATATCTCTTCATCAAATCATTCACATCCTTCACACTAATGGTTGGAAGGACAGCCTGTGCCAATTGATACTCCGCCTCGATACCGATAACCGCTTCTCCTGTTAGGTAATTACGTTGTATTTCTCGACAAAAAGAGTCATTAGAGATCTTTTCTCTGTCTTTATATCGAGATTCTAAAAAGCTCAAAGTATTTAGCTTTTCACGTTCTAATTCAGATTCTAAGAAACCAAATCTCTCGGCTCTTTCCCACTCATTCAATATCGCTTGGAAGCCCTCTTCCTCTTTTGCTGGCTTTGTACCACATGAAACAGAGAGTGCATCATAGCCTCTGACAAAACTTCCCAACGAAATATTTCCATGGATAAAAGGAGGATCTCCCTTTTGAAGCAATTCAGCAATACGAGCACGAAGCATTTTATTCATTAGATTAACCACCATGTCGTTACGAAGATCTACGACAGTCGATGGATTATTTGCAGTAGACTTCTCTACTTTGTACATAGTAACAGATGTATTTGTCATCTCTTTATCCAATGCTTGTACAAAATAGGTCTCCTTATGACTTGGTATCTCAAAGGAAGGACGAGATTTAGCCCCTTCTACAGCAGGTATTGGCGTAAACATCTCTTTGATCTTTCCCTCAACCTCATCTACGTCGATATCCCCAACAATGATGATACATTGAAGATCTGTACGATACCAATCATGATAGAAATCACGTAATGTTTTATAGTCAAAATTATTAATAATATCATAATCCCCAATCACATCACGTACGGCATATTTAGAACCTTTGAAAAGCACAGGGAAAAATTGCTGACGCACTCTAAATCCGGCACTACGACGTGTTCTCCACTCTTCGGAAATTACACCTCGTTCTGCGTCAATCTCCTCTTCTGTTAAAAGAAGATGATTTGACCAATCGTGAAGGACTAATAAACATGTATCAACTAATCCTTTGGGGCCAGTAGGAACTTCACTTAAATTATAAGCCGTCTCATTAAATGCAGTGTAAGCATTTATATTACGACCAAACTCCACGCCGTGTTTTTGAAGTGTATTTAAAATACCTTTCCCTTCAAAGTTTTCTGTTCCATTAAATGCCATATGCTCCAAAAAATGAGCCAGACCATTTTGATCGTCATTTTCCAAAAGCGCACCTACATTCTGTACAATATAGAAGCTAGCTCTCTCTTTGGGCTCCTGGTTGTGTCGAATATAATAGGTCAATCCATTAGGAAGAACTCCCTTTCTGATAGTAGGATCTAAAGGAAGTGGAGAATTCATTGGCCCCTGAGCCAACAATGCAGTTGCAGAACATAAAGTTAAAACAACCACACATAAACTTAGTAATTTTCTCATAAAAATTTGTTTAGTCAAACTTTCTCACGACAAAATAAGTCATGCATTCTAAAGATATAAATTAACACTTTTTAATCAAACCAAATATAATATGTTTTTTAACAAATAACCATTGTACAGCATATAAATCACAAATGGGAGAAAAATCAATCTTCTATAGTGAATCATAGACCTCTACTATATTTCGGCATAATCTTTCACCAACAACTCTTCTACACTATATTAGTACATTAAATCTGTTCCCAAATTACAATCATCAGATATTATTTTCTGTTAAAGCACCCAATAAAATATTCTTAAAATAATATTATCATTAACTTAGGCTTTCATAACGACCAAAGTCTCTATATTTTAATAAAATCAGAGATAAAATCAACTAAACACACAAGCTAATGAAAAAGGTTATCCTGTTGTTCTTACTTTTATGGACAAATACACTCTTCGCACAGACGTTAAAGCTTCCTCAGGTTATCGGATCTAATATGGTCCTTCAACAAAACGACACTGTCAAAATATGGGGATGGGCAACACCACAGAAAAAAGTTCGTATCAAAACATCGTGGAACAAGAAGCACTATAGTACACACTCAAATAGTGATGGGAAATGGGTTATTGATATTATAACAACCAAAGCAGGGGGTCCTTATCAACTAGAAGTAAAATCAGGAAGTTCAAAAAAAACATTTAAGAATATCTTATTGGGAGAAGTGTGGCTATTCTCTGGACAATCAAATATGAACTTCAAACTAAAAGGTAGTTACCGTAGTTATCCATTGGAACGAGATCGCATCCTTTTAAGAGCAAACCAGCCTAACATTCGAATCTTTGATGTAGATAGGAAGGTTAGTTTGACACCATCCGACACTTTACTTTCGAAAGAAAATTGGAAAGTTTCTACTACAGAAAATGCAGCAAACACAAGTGCTATAGCTTATATGTTTGCTTTGGAACTGCAGCAGGTTCTAGATGTTCCTATTGGCATTATCCACACCTCTTACGGTGGAAGTATGATTTGTGCATGGCTAAGCAAAGAGACCTTAAAAAAATATCCACATTATAATTTAGAGAATCTAAAGCACACAAAATGGAATAGTGATGTACCCACCGCAATTCATAATGCAATGTTAAAACCTCTAGCACCATATGGTATACGAGGCGTTTTATGGTACCAGGGAGAGTCTGACAGGGATACCCCAGAACTATACATTAATCAGTTTCAAGACTTAGCTAAAGATTGGCGTAATCTATTTCAACAAGACTTTCCAATATACATGGCACAAATTGCTCCCTATAGATATAATGCTCCATCTCAATCTCAATATATTAGAGAAGCACAAATCAAAGCTGCAAGCAAAATCACAAAAGGAGGGATTGTTATTACGAGCGACTTAGGTGAAGAGAAAGACATCCATCCTCATAGTAAAAAGCCCATTGCAGATCGTTTTGTACGTATGGCATTAAAACGAATCTATGGGATGTCATCTTTAGATGACATAAGTCCTTACTATGACAAGCTCGATAATAAAGAAGGAAAATTGATTCTACATTTTAAGGAAGCCAATGAACGATTACACTGTAAAGACAAAAAGCTTAAATATTTCGAGATTGCAGGGAAAGACAAAATATTTTATCCAGCACAAGCTCGTATCATTGGTCGAGATAAGATTGAAGTACACTCAGACAAGGTTCCAAAACCTGTAGCTGTTCGATATGGATGGAGAAACTTTTTTGTTGGGAATATTTTTGATGCCCATAATCTTCCTCTATCTTCTTTTAGAACCGACAATTGGGAGTAGAATATTATATTCATAGACCGATCTACTACTACTAATAGACTTGTTTACTAGGAAATTAAGTAATACTTATTTCATATATTATGAACTTTAAACACATAACAAAATTATTTGCATTGTCTCTGATTGCCTCGTCACAATTGGTACAAGCCAAAGCTTCAAACAAAGACACAAGACCTAACATCGTTCTTTTTATGGTGGATGATATGGGATGGCAAGACACCTCTTTACCTTTTTGGGATAAGGAGACCTATCTAAACACACAGTTCCACACCCCAAATATGGAGAAGTTGGCTTCAGAAGGTATGATGTTTACCCAAGCATATGCTTGTGCAATATGTTCACCCACAAGAGTTAGTCTCATGACTGGGATGAATGCAGCCAGACATCGTGTTACCAATTGGACATTGTACAAAGATAAGATGAACCAGGGTTCTCCAAAGGGACTAAAAATTCCTGATTGGAACTATAATGGCATGGGAGTTGACAAGAGCGTCTCTCATACCGTATATACACCACAGCCTCTACCTAAAGTTCTTAAAGACAATGGTTACTTTACGATACATTGTGGTAAAGCTCACTTTGGAGCTCTTAATACTGCAACAGAAGATCCTAAGTCACTAGGCTTTGATGTAAACATTGCGGGACATGCTGCAGGTGGTCCAGCATCTTATCTAGGTAGTGACAATTTTGCAAAGCGAAATAGCCCAAACTCCATTTGGAATATCCCAGGAATGGAAGAGTTTCATGGCAAAGATATTTTCTTAACGGAAGCGTTGACACAAAAGGCTCTTCAGGTTGTAACAGACTCCGTCCCCTCTAAAAAACCATTCTTTTTGTATATGGCACACTATGCAGTCCACTCACCTATCATGGGAGACAGTCGGTTTGTACAGAAATACATTGACAAAGGGATGAATCCGATAGAGGCAAAATACGCATCGATGGTAGAAGGCATGGATAAAAGTCTCGGGGATATTATGGGATATCTTAAAAAGCACAAATTGGACAAAAATACCATTATCCTATTCATGTCAGACAACGGTGGGTTAAGTGCGGTGGCTCGTGGAGGCCTCCCCCATACACACAACTATCCTCTTTCAAGTGGGAAAGGATCGGTTAGAGAAGGGGGAATTCGAGAACCTATGATCGTGAAATGGCCTAAAAAGATAAAACCGGACACCCGATGTAATGACTATGTAATTATAGAGGACTTCTATCCTACCATATTAGAGATGGCACAAATAAAGAGTGTACCTCAAAATAGTCAAGTCATTGATGGAAAGTCTTTTTCACCTCTACTAAAAGGAGAATCAGCCATCAATCAAGATCGTGCAATTTATTGGCACTGTCCTAACTTCTGGGGACCATCTGGACCTGGAATATCTTTTTATAGTGCCATCAGAGAGGGAGACTGGAAGCTGATCTACTACCAAACAGATCAAACGTTCGAACTTTTCAACATTAAGAATGATATTGGAGAACACTATAACTTAGCCTCTCAAGATAAAGCTAGAACCAAAGCAATGGCTAAAAAATTGTCAAACTATTTAAGAGAAACAAAAGCACAACAACCAATCATTGCAAAGACGAATCAACCAGTACCATACCCAGATGAAATAGAGATTATCAATGAACGATAATTTTAAAAGTAAACTAGGGACACTTAACTATAAAGTGTCCCTAATGTTTATTTTATCTAACTTCTAATGATTCTAAAGTTATAGAAGAATATCTCTAATCGAATCTACTTAATCTCTTCTTCTTTGTAGTTTCTTGCCCTAAGCACAAATCCTTTTTTGAAGCAAAGGCTAAAATATGATAAAACATCAAACGCATTCTTAATTTCATTCAGAATATAAATGCAACACGAAATTTAACCATATAATGATCTTCACAGAAGCATTGGGACAGCTATATATCGTAAATTTTGACAACCTAATCGCATCTTTTATATCGATTTTTAGTGTGAGAAAAGTAAATTACTTTATATAATTATAAACACTCAAATCTTTCAACACACCAGTAAATCCCATCTGTCTGTCAGATCCTAACCATTGAATTGGACAAACGGTCTGTATTGGATAACTCCCAATCTTCTTTCCGTTAACAAATAATGTAGTTTTTTTCTTCTCTCCAATTAATTTAATATGTTGCCAAACTTGCGGTTTTAACTTATAATCAAAGACTAGGACATCAGGTCTATGAGAATCCATTGGATGATGGAAGTAATTTTGGTTTGCTCTCACCAATGCAACCCCCTCCTTGATCGTACTCTTCTTCTTCTCTTTATATTCATACTTTAAACTGCCGTATAGAGCGGATAATCGAGAAGATAGAATCGCTGTTTGGTCTGCAGGAATATCAGACGGGAATACCTTTAGCTCTAAAGTCCAAGGGTAGGTAACATCTGTTTTAGTTTTGCATAAATGCTTAGCCTTCGAACTTTCAAGTTTCACTCTATGTCGCGTTACAATAACAGATGCCTGCTCTTTTTCTCTATCCAATAGATGACACAATGGAACATTCATCAGACGATCTCTTTGCTGTCTGAATTCTGAAAAAGAATATGCACACTTACTCCCCCACAGTTTTTGTGAAAACACAGCCAACGAAGGCAAGGAAAGCCGTGCTATCTCACTAGTGGTATATCCTGTAGGACCAAAATCATTCCATACATGTAGTGCTCCACCCAAAAGCTGAGGTGTATTTTGCTTCAAAATGCTAGCTTCTTTAGGACCAAACATCAAAGGACTCCAAGTCTCAAAAACAAATTTATCATCCACACCATAATAGGGAGCACCAGGAACGATGTAAGTATAGTAATGTGATGAATTAATAAAACGATACCCTTGATCTAATTTCTGTTGCGCATCATTTGTTTCCCACATATCAATAATGGTCTGTTTTCGAACCTCTGTTTTTCCAGGCATATGCTCATATCCAGACCAAATACGACAGTTTTTACCTTTGGATAACACATAGTCAGACATTTGGTTAATATAGTCACGAAAGGCTTCTCCGATTCTCAATTTCATCTCTGCATCTTTAATTCGATGTATACGATACTCATCAGTACCAATGTGAACATCCCTTGCATCAAAATGTGGGATAACTTCATCTAGAATGGACTGAACAAATGGAATTGTCTCTGGATTTAATATATCTAAATAGTTTTCACTGATTAGTGTGCTTTTCAAGTCTGGTCGAACACGAGTAAAAGGTAAAGAGTGACCTGGAGAATCTATTTCTGGAGTGATTACTATTCCATAAACTTTGGCAAAATCTTGCAATTCACGAATTTCGTCCCAAGAGTAATGACCATCCTTTGAAGTTAATTCCGGGTACTTTTCACACGGTAGTCGGTAAGCAGGATAGCCCCCCCATGAGTTATCACTTAAATGTAAATGAAGCTCATTCATTTTGAACCATGCCATAGTTCTAATATAATCTTTAAGCTCATGTAGGGGGATAAACTTTCTAGCTACATCGAGCATCAATATGCGTTGTTTGTAATTAGGGAAATCTTGTATGGTGACAAAAGGGACTCTTTTCGTAGCTGAGGAGAGCTCTAGAAGTTGCAACAATGATCTTGTTGCATACAGAAAACCACGATAACTATTTGCCTCAATTACCACCTTACTAGAAATAGTTAACTGATAGGCACCTTTAATCGAATCTAACTCTAGGTTCTTTTTAAAGAGAATGAGAACACCAGATTTCTTTCGTTTAAGTTTCGCAACAGAATTTATCTCAGATGGCAAGATCTCTATAAGATCAGATATCTCTTCTCCAACCTGGTTTTCGACCCGATAGTTTTTTATCTCGAGAAATTTGTCCTCCTGATAATTTATCACTTGTGGATTTGGAATAATATTTATACTCCGTGCAATGCAAGTAATCGAAAGCATCCATATGAATGCCATAAGTAGTTTCTTCATCATCTTGTTTGTTTTATTCTCAGTTAATTGCAGTAATTTCGTTATTCTGGGTGAATAATCAAACAATTAAACTCAAAAAACTGAATGATAAAATAACAAGCATAACAATTAGAGTCATTTCGTTCTAAGCCCACGTCAGACAACAATAACCTAACCATATAGAAGATACTATGAAACAAACTGATAATTTTTTAATTCGAGAAATACAGCCGTCAGACTATCCGTCCCTAATTAAATTATACCGAAAGAAAGAGAATATGAGTTTTATTCCTGGAGACTTACATAAATATGATGAAAAAACGTTAATTGAACGTTGGGAAAAGCACCAGAAACATTATGACAAGGGATTTGGAATCTACTCTTTAACCCTTAAAAGTTCAGACGTGATATTAGGAGAGATAGGCTTATTTAGAACCTCAACGAATGACTTTTGTGCAGAAATAGGAATCATCATAGACTCAAGATATTGGGGAAAAGGATTAGGCAGTCGTTCCTGTGAAGCTCATATACAAAATGCATACTCTAAGTATGGTATTAATCAATTCATCGCTCAAATGTATTGCGATAATCAAGCAAGTCTTGCTCTAGTTGAAAAGCTTCAGTTTAAGAGAAGCAACACGATAAATTATTCCGATGGAAGAGTATCATTCTATTATCAACGTAATATGCCCATCGAGATAAAATAACACCACCGTTTAACATTATACAACAACTATTGCAAAAAATTTAATTTAAACACATGAGAAACATCACCTCTTGATGATCTTTAGAACTATTATGTAATCAATGAACTTACATTCAATCCATACACAGCCTTTTAGAAAGATTGAACAATCGTTCTAAATATTTGAATCGTAGAGTAAATAGGGGCTATTTATGTTATTCCATCATTAATTCAGAGAAAATAATCCTTATTTAGAATAGCATAACTATTCAAATTAAATTTAAATAGAGTAGATTTGCACACGATTTAAAGAAACTATATACATTTCAACTATATACTACTTAATATGTCTAATAGAGGATTTAAGAATGGAAATTGGAATGAGTCCATTAATGTTCGTAATTTTGTAATTCAAAACATCACACCTTACGAAGAAGATGACTCGTTTCTACAAGGGCCAACAGATCGTACTAAGCGTTTATGGGACGTGTGTCGTGTTGCATTGAAAGAAGAACGTCAAAATAATGGTGTTAGAGCAATCGATACAGAAATCGTTTCAACTATCAACGCTTTTGGAGCTGGTTATATCCAAAAAGAGGATGAGGTAATTGTAGGACTTCAGACAGACATGCTACTTAAAAGAGCGATGAAACCTTATGGTGGATACAACGTAGTTGCTAAGGCAGTTTCAGAGCATGGATTAGAAGTTGATCCTAAAGTTAAAGAGATTTTCACAAAATATGCAAAGACACACAATGATGGTGTTTTTGATGTCTACACAAAAGAGATACGTAAATTCAGATCTCTAGGTTTCCTAACAGGTCTTCCAGATAATTATGCACGTGGTAGAGTTATTGGCGACTACAGACGTCTTGCGCTATATGGAATTGACGCTTTGATTCAAGCAAAGCAGCAAGATATGGATGGCTTAGTTGGACCCATGGATGATTCCCGTATCCGTGTTCGTGAGGAAGTTGCAGAACAGATCAAAGCACTTCGTGAGATGATCGAAATGGGTAAACGTTATGGCCTAGAGCTTAATCGTCCTGCTAACAATGCACAAGAAGCAGTGCAATGGACCTATATGGCATACCTTGCGGCTGTAAAGGAACAGGATGGAGCAGCCATGTCATTGGGTAACGTTTCTTCATTCTTAGATATTTTCATTCAAAAAGATCTTGTGGAGGGAACTATTACCGAAGCAGATGCACAAGAGTATATTGACCAGTTTGTAATGAAGCTACGTATGGTTCGCCACTTAAGAATGGATGCCTACGAGCAAATTTTTGCAGGAGATCCAACTTGGGTAACAGAATCTATTGGTGGTATGCTTGCTGATGGAAGAACAAAAGTAACGAAAACATCTTTCCGTTTCCTTCAAACATTATACAATCTAGGACCATCACCTGAACCAAACATTACAATTCTTTGGTCACAAAATCTTCCTGAAGGATTTAAGAGATTTTGTTCTAAAGTATCGATTGACACATCTTCTATCCAATATGAGAATGATGACTTGATGCGCGAGAATCGTTGTTCTGATGATTACGGTATTGCATGTTGTGTTTCATTCCAAGAAATTGGAAAGCAAATCCAATTCTTTGGTGCACGTACTAACTTAGCTAAAACATTACTTTTGGCTCTTAATGGTGGACGTTGTGAGAACACCAATACCTTAATGGTTCCTGGCATAAAAGAACTTGAGGGAGAATACCTTGACTATAACCAAGTTATTGAAAATTTCAAAATCGCGATGCATACTGTAGCACGTGTATACAATGAATCGATGAATATCATCCATTATATGCACGATAGATATTACTACGAAAAAGGACAGATGGCATTGGTTGATACTAATCCTAAGATCAATATTGCTTATGGTATTGCTGGACTATCTATTATTGCGGATTCTCTTTCTGCAATAAAGCATACCAAAGTAAAAGCTATTCGTAACGAAGATGGGTTGACGGTTGATTTCACGATTGAAGGTGAATTTCCTAAGTATGGTAATGATGATGATCGTGTTGATGATATTGCAAGAAAAGTAGTAAACCACTTTAACAACGAGTTAAAAGCAATAAAAGTATATAAAGATGCGGACCCTACATTATCTGTATTAACCATTACTTCTAATGTTGTTTATGGTAAGAAGACTGGTGCAACTCCAGACGGACGTGGTGCGGGTGTTCCTTTTGCTCCTGGAGCGAACCCAATGCACGGTAGAGATACGCATGGTGCTATTGCATCATTAAATTCAGTTGCAAAAATTGATTATAAGGACTCACAAGATGGAATTTCAAACACCTTCAGCATTGTTCCTAAATCATTAGGTGCTGACAGAAAAGACCGTATTGTGAACTTGGTTGCAACTCTTGATGGATACTTTGGACGTAAAGCACATCACCTTAACGTTAATGTTTTAAATAGAGAAACATTACTTGATGCGATGGAGAATCCTGAAGAATATCCTCAATTAACTATTCGTGTATCAGGTTACGCAGTAAACTTCACACGTTTGTCTAGAGAGCAGCAGCAAGAGGTAATTTCAAGATCGTTCCACGACAAGATGTAATAGTCTAAGAAATAATACAATATAGCATCTACACAAAAAAGAGAGCCTTCCTAGTTAATATTAGAGGATGGCTCTCTTTGCTAATTTTTAGACCAATCTTTGTAACAAAAATATCAGCAAACAAATGGAGTCTCTATCAGTTCATTCAATCGAAAGTTTTGGCACACATGATGGACCAGGAGTGAGAATGATCATCTTCACACAAGGGTGCAAATTTAAGTGTCTATACTGTCACAACCCGGATACTATCCCGATGGATAAGGGTACTAAATACGAACTTGAAGATTTGGTTCGACGTGCAATCAATATGAAAGGATATTTTGGAAAACTCGGTGGAGTTACCGTATCTGGAGGTGAACCTTTAATTCATAGCAAGGGGCTTATTCCGTTGTTTAAAAGGTTAAAAGGCGAAGGAATTCACACGAATATTGACACCAATGGGAGGATTTTAAATGCACATACCAAAGAGCTTATAGACAATTACGCAGACCTTGTAATGCTAGACATTAAACATATCAATAATGAATGGCACAAGAAAATTACAGGGGGACATGAAGTCACTTACCCCCTGCGCTTTGCCGAACATAGAGAAGCTTCAGGTAAGCCAATGTGGATTCGTTATGTTCTTGTTCCAGGTTGGACGGACCAACCAGAATATTTACACGAACTAGGAAACCACTTTAAAGATTATCAAACGATAGAAAAGATTGAGATTCAGCCATACCACCAATTAGGTGTTCACAAATGGGAATCATTAGGATGGAAATATCAACTTAGTGATGTTGAGGAGAATAGTGACGAGCAACTTCTTAAAGCAAAAGAGATACTCTCTGAGTACTTTAAGGAAGTAAAAGTTAACTAAAAACAACTAGATGTTTGATAGAAAATAAACAAAAATCATTTGATTGTGTTAATCTATCAAACATCTATTGTAATGAAAAAGTATCTACCCCTTCCAATGACACTTATTCTCTGTTTTATCACCTATTGTGGTATTGCACAAAAAGACTATCAAGACGAAGAAATCATTGTTTCATCTAAACAGGTGAAGATATACGGTTCTTTAATGACTCCTAATGACAAAACAAAGACTGCTGCATTAATCATTGCAGGATCGGGACCAACAGATCGTAATGGGAATTCAAAGTTTACCCAAACAAACTGTTTATTACAACTTGCTGATGCACTAGCAGCACACAATATTGCATCTCTTCGTTATGACAAAAGAGGAATCGGACGCAGTAGTTTTAATATGATCGATGAAAACATGCTGCGATTTGACCAATTTGTTGATGATGCAGTAGCCGGTATAGAATTTCTCAAGAAAAAGAAGTACACACACATCATTGTCATTGGTCATAGTCAAGGTGCGTTGGTTGGAACAATTGCTGTTCAAAAGAAAAAAGTCTCAGCATTAATAACCTTAGGGGGAACAGGAAAATCTGGAGATAAACTACTCGAGAAGCAATTAAGGGCTATGCCTCAACAAGAAGTGGTTAATCAAGCAATACCTATTCTTAATCTATTACAATCAGGAAAAGAGGCTACGAATATCCCTATATATTTACGACCATTCTTTAGACCTTCAATACAACCATTTCTTATTTCATGGTTTCAATATGAACCCAAAGCAGAAATTAAAAAAGTATCTATTCCGATACTTATTGTTGCAGGCAAAAAGGATCTACAAATCCCAGTGTCGGATGCAAGAATGCTTCACGAAGCCAACAAAAGCTCTAAGTTAGTTATTATAAGCAAAATGAATCATGTTCTAAAAGATGTAGGAGGAGATGTGAAAGAGAATAAAGCATCATACAGCGATCCGTCTATTCCTATCTCAAGAGAGCTAATCAAAGCAATATCTCTTTTTATCTCCAATGCTACAACATGATCTACAATACTGAACCCTTTTGATTATGTATTATATCAATCAGCTCCTATATCGTGCATTCTATGCACACATATAGGAGCTTTATTTTTATTATTTAAGTATCATAATTATTAACCCGACATCGATATTATTAAAGATGCATAGCACTGACAATTAACAAAATACTATCGTCTGGTTAATGACCATCAAAAGCATTTAAGTAGTCATAAATTCTTTCATGAAGCTTATCCTTCATATTTTTGGATACAAAAGATGCATCAATACTATTTCGTGCCAGTTGCACCACCTGCTCTTTTGTTAGCTTAAGTGCATTGGCCAAATGGATGTAGTTGTCTGCTAAATAACCTCCAAAATAAGCAGGATCATCTGAGTTTATTGTTACACAAATTCCTCTCTCCATCAATTCTAACAATGGATGATCTGAAAGATCCGAAACGACCTTTAAACTTAAGTTAGATAATGGGCACATTGTTAATGCTAAACCGGAACGGTGGATTTTAGACATAAGCTCAACATCCTCAACACAACGATTCCCATGATCAATTCGGTCAACCTTAAGTTTATCGATGGCTTCCCAAACGTATGAAGATGGGCCTTCTTCACCAGCATGAGCAACAACCTTTAAACCAGCTTCTCTTACTTTTGAGAAAACATGATCAAATTTGGTAGGAGGGTTTCCCTTTTCAGAGCTATCTAACCCAATTCCTCCAAATAATGGGATGAATTCTTGTAATTGTTCCCATGTAATAAGAGCTTCCTCTTCACTTAAATGCCGTAAAAAACTAGGTATAAGCACATAGCTTATATCTAACCACTTCTGACCATCCTCTAAAGCGCGATAAATACCATGAACGATACTCTTCATGTCTACACCTCTTTCTGTATGAGTTTGTGGATCAAAGAAAATCTCAACATGAATTGCTCCATCCATATAAACACGTTTAAGATAGGCCATAGTTAAGTCATAAAAATCGTCTTCATGTAACAATACAGCTGCACCTGCATAATACAAATCTAAAAAATCTTGAAGGTTATTAAAATTGTATGCAGCACGCAGATCTTCCACACTATCATACTCTAGTTCAATGCCATTCCTTTGCGCAAGAGCAAACATAAGCTCAGGTTCTAGGGTGCCTTCGATGTGCAGATGTAATTCCGCCTTGGGTAATTTCTGAATAAAGTAATTCATCTGTCTTTCTTAGATTAAAAAAATATTGGATAGGACAGCAAAAATGCACTTTTATCTTAGTATAACCATATAAATGGTATATGAATAAAATCACCTTACAATTTGTTTACATACGATTCTAAAGTTGGATAAAGAAATACAAAACCTGTATTCTTCCACTTTGTTACATCCATATGTGCCAAGCCTGTAATAATACAAACCCCCTCTCCCATTACTAACGATAAAGGCAGTTTTGGTACAATAAAACGGAATCGTTGTCCGTACTTCATTTTTATTTGATCGAGCACGTCCTCTTGTGTGTTATATTCGGGTAAAGCCATATTATAGATTCCTCTAATTGAATCTTTCTGTAGTGCCCATTGATAAGAACGAAGCAGGTCTTCAAGTGGAATCATTGGATAAGGTATTTGTGGGTCAATGGATGCCATTAAAATGCCTTTCCTTCCTAATTTTGCAAACATAGAAAAAGCGCCATAATTTGGATCAGCAACCATTCCTAGGCGAAAAATAACTGTACGAACAGAAGGATGTGCAGGATACATTGCCTCAGCCTCCCAAGCTCTACCTAACTTCTGAAGGAAGGCCCTTCCTTCCGTACCCTCATCCTCTTTATATGGGCCACCAGGAGCGTATATACCTACAGCAGAACTCGAAATAAACACTCTTTTTTTTTCATCCTGCAAAGCAAGCCTATTCAAGGATGATCGAATGTTTCTTGTAGTCTCAATACGACTACTCCACAAGGTTTGCTTATACTGTTGACTCCATCTTTTTGCAACAGATGCACCACTAAGATGTACAACAGCATCACAATCCTTTAGAATACGATCTAACACTTCTGAATTATAAAGGATATCCTCTCTTTTTAATTGAACAATACGATAATCAGGCTTTAACTCTTCACATAAATATTTCCCTACAAAGCCAGTAGCACCAGAAATTGCAACAGTTTTTAGATTCATAACAATACTTCTCCATATTTTTTACAATAAACAATCTAATAACACATTATGTTCTACATTTAGAGATTTTGTACTTCAGATATCTACACTTTTTTTTACCTTCGTATTGGTCAAATTTTGACATGAAACAAGAATCGAATTCATTTTTAAAAATCCTATGTTACAAATTACCAATATAAAACAGAAATTCACGTCTCTAACTCTCATACAATGGTTAAAGATTTTCTTTTCATTATTTTTCCTTGGAGCTTTCTCTATAACACTATTCATCTTTAGTATATACATGGGTATTTTCGGCCCTGTTCCTTCTTATGAAGCACTTAAAGAGATCAATAATCCTACTGCTTCCGAAATATATAGTGTGGATAATCAACTCATAGGTAGAATATATCTTCAAAACAGAAGTAATGTACTATATAACGAAATATCACAAAATATCATCAAAGCATTAGTTGCGACAGAAGATGCTCGGTTTTATGAACATGAAGGTATTGATGAAATGGCACTACTACGAGTGTTTTTTAAGACAATTATCTTACAAAGACATAATTCTGGAGGAGGAAGTACCTTAAGCCAACAAATTGCAAAGAATATCTATGGAAGAAAAAACCATTGGATTTTATCCATGCCAATAAACAAAATTAAAGAGGCAATTACAGCATACCGATTAGAACAGCTATTTAAAAAAGAAGAGATACTCACCCTCTATTTAAACACCGTTCCTTTTGGAGATAACACTTATGGGATTGAAACTGCATCACAACACTTCTATAGCAAAAACGCAAAACATCTAACGTTGAATGAGGCAGCAGTGATGATCGGAATGCTTAAAGCCAATACCTATTATAACCCAAGATTGCATCCAGATTATGCATTTAAACGCAAAAACATTGTGTTGCATCAGATGGTAAAAAACAGTTATTTAACTCAAAATAAATATAACCTGTTATCCAAACAGAAAATTGTACTAAAACTCGATGATGGACCAATCATCACTGAATTATCAGGGTATTATAAGCATGAAATTCGAACGCAAGCAATCAAATACCTAGCCTCTGAAATTAAAGCAAATGGCAAAGCCTTCAATATTTATACTGATGGGCTAAAGATTCATACTACCATTGATAACCGAATGCAACAGATGGCAGAAGAGGCTGTATTGTATCACATGGAGAATGTACAACGCAATTTTGAAAATCATTGGAAAGGACGTAATGCTTGGGGTAAAGACACATCAATCGTTGCTAAGGCTCTTCGTAACTCATCGAGATATAAATCTCTCTTAAAGAAACACACGAGTAAAAAAGAGATTCAAAAGATCTTTAGCACCCCCATTCCAATGCAACAATTCACATATGATGGAATTAAAGAAGTTAAAATGTCTCCCATGGATTCTATTAAATATTCCTTACAACTTCTTCATCCAAGTTTTATTGCAATTGATCCTCAGACCTATCAAATTAAAGCATGGGTAGGAGGCCCAAACTTTAAGTACTTTCCCTATGATCACGTAAAATCTAAAAGACAAGTTGGGTCAACATTTAAGCCATTTGTCTACGCTGCTGCTATTGAAAAAGGTATAGATCCAGGAGAGTATATAAGCAATGCTCAAGAAACGTATAAGGAGTACAACGATTGGACTCCCCAGAATGCAGAGAATCACTATGAGGGCTATTACTCCATGAAAGGGGCATTAGCTCACTCTGTCAATACAGTTGCAGTAAAAATCATGATGCAAACTGGAGTTAACAACGTTGTCAATCTTGCTCATAATATGGGTATAAATCAAAAGCTACCGCATGTTCCATCATTGGCCTTAGGTGCTGCTGATTGTTCTTTACTAGAACTTACCTCTGCATACACTTCCTTCGCAAATGGAGGGATGTATGCTAAACCTATAATCATCACAAGAATTGATGATTATAATAATAATACAATCCGAACTATTGACACAGAGATCCCTCGTAGAGTTTTGAAACAAGAGACAGCATCAATAATGAACCACTATCTTAAAGCAGTAGTGGATAGTGGAACAGGCCACTCTTTAAAAAGCAGGTATGGACTTCGTATTGAAATTGCAGGAAAAACAGGAACAACGCAAAATGGTGCAGATGGTTGGTTTATGGGATACTGTCCAAACCTAGTTACAGGTGCCTGGGTTGGAGCCAATAATCCTAAAATACATTTCCGCACATTGCGCTATGGACAAGGAGCCTATTTAGCATTGCCAATTGTCGGAGGTTTTTTTAAGAGACTAACGACCACTAGCTCCACTAAAAGACAATATCAAAGAGATTTCACCCCTCCTTCAAATAAGTTCATGAGAAAGAATGGAGATATGTCCATATATTCTGAAACAGGTGAAAGAAATAAACCTTGGCTAAATATTAACTTTGGGTTCTTAAAAAAAGCAAAAGACACGACTAAACAACTTGAAATAATGACTATAAAAGAACAACCTGAACCTAAGAGGAAGAGAAAAAAGGGGGTTTGGAGAAGCATTAAGGGAATCTTTGGAAAAAACTAAATATAACAAGTATTACTCGATTCGTTTAAACCTATATATATAAATTTATGGATTTCAGAAGTCTTGTTTTTTTATCTGTCGCTCGTAATTTGAATTTCACAAAAGCAGCAGAAGAACTCCACATTAGTCAACCAGCTGTTACAAAACACATAAAATTATTAGAAGAAACTCTTGAAACTACACTATTCGAGAGAAAAGGGAGTCGTGTTATATTGACGAGCGAAGGCTACTTAGTACAAAAACACTACTTGGAGATGCATGACATAGAGAATAATCTTCTTTATGAATTAGAACAACGAAATAATAAAACAAAAGGGGTTTTGCGCATTGGTGGGAGTTCCACCATTGCACAATATGTTTTACCTCCGATAATTGCAAAGTTCCATCAACGATTTCCGAATATCCGAATAAGCTTAATCAGCAGTAATTCATTTCACATACTAGAAATGCTTCATAATAGTCATATTGATATTGCATTTGTAGAAAACCATTCAACTCGTTCTGACCTAAATTATAAATACTGGATGGATGATGAGCTTGTTATCATAACAGGAATGAAAACAAAAGCAAGTATAGGAGAACTTACGATAGACAAACTTAAGAAATACCCTTTAATTGTGAGAGAGATCGGATCTGGTACACTTGAAGTTATTGAACATACCTTTAAAGAACATCACCTAGCCATGGAAGAGCTTAACATCCGAATGCACCTAGGTAGTACAGAAGCAATGAAACACTTTTTATCCGAGTTCGAAGGCATTGGAATTGTTTCCAATAAAGCGATACAGAATGAATTAAATTGGAATCAGCTAAAAACCATACCTTGTGAAGATATTAAATTTAAAAGAGCATTTAGAATATCCACAAAAAAAGGAGAATCACGTAGATTGGTAGATAGCTTTATTGAATTCGCATTAAGTTATAACTTCTGATTATAACCGATAATTATATAGTATTTGACTTAGATTATTTTCTATCCTACTTTTGCATTAAATCTTTAACGCAAATTGACGGAGTTATGAATGTTACGATATTAGATCAAATAAATAGCTATGATAAACTGAAGAAAAGGTTCGTTTTTGCCATTCCTTTTTTATTTCTTATTCCTCATTTTGAAGCTGCTTATGCTTTAATATTAGGGATTTTTGTTGGAAATATTCCAACACTACGTAAACATATCCCTAACACAATATCAGTCTCTACACTTCTGAAATATTCGGTCATATTAATGGGGTTTGGTATGCAACTTGCTCCGATGATACAAGTATCAAAAGATGGTTTCATATTTACAGCTATAACTATTACTTCTGCACTTATCTTAGGTAAGATATTAGGAAAACTTCTAGGTGTCGACAAAGAGATTAGTTTTCTTGTATCATGTGGAACAGCCATTTGTGGGGGCAGTGCAATAGCAGCTGCTGCTTCCGCAACCAATGCAAAAACTCATAATATCTCCATTTCGTTAGGGATAATTTTCCTTTTAAACTCTATCGCTCTTTTAATATTTCCATCGATTGGGCATTTTTGGGGAATGAGTCAAACACAATTTGGATACTTTAGCGCATTAGCAATTCACGATACGACATCAGTTGTAGGTGCATGTAGTAGTTATGGTGAACAGGCACTACAAATGGGTACGATGCTAAAATGTGCAAGAGCCTTATGGATCATTCCTCTAACCATAAGTGTTGTGATAATGCATAAGAACGACACAATAAAAGATAATAAAAGCAAGGGAAAAAGAGCATGGCCTGTTTTTATCCTCTTCTTCATTGGAGCAATTATTCTAGTAGAACTATTTCCTCAGTGGAAGGCTACGTTTGATCATCTATACTGGGGAGGTAAGAAAATAATGCTCTATGCAATTTTCATTACTGGTCTAGGTATAAATAAAGGGTTGATTCAACATCAAGGAACAAAGCCATTATGGCTTGGAGTGCTTCTTTGGGTTATTTTAATAACCCTGTCTTTTTATATCACTCTATTTCACGTACGTTGACTATTAATACCACAAATTATGGATCACTCAATTATTATTCTTGGTTTAGTTATTGCTGGAGCGAGCTTATTAAAAGGAATGACGAGCTTTGGATTCTCGTTAATGGCCTTTCCAATTCTATTAAATTATTATTCCCCAATGGTACTCGTTCCAGCTTTGACTCTTTGCAATATTATAACAAGTGTTCAAATCGTTATTACGACTAAAACTCAAATAAATAAAAGTTCAAACCATTGGTTAATTATAGGTGGATTAGCAGGTATAATTCCAGGAGTCCTTTTATTGCAAAGCTGGAATCCTGGAATCCTTAAGATTAGCGTAGGCATAATATTCGTGTTACTATCTATTTTGTTCCTTTCGGGCTTTAGATTTAGAATTAATCATCCAATACGTGCTCAAATTATTGCAGGAAGTACCGCAGGATTTTTAGGTGGAGCACTTTCTGTTAGTGGCCCTCCTTTAGTTCTTTTTCTAACATCAATGCGATTTACCAATCAAGAATTCAGGCTACACTTTGCTATATTTAGTGTTCTGACCTCGTCTATGGCATTTGCTGGATATTGGATTAGTGGGATAATCTCGCTTCAGGTGTGGAAGATATTCTTAATTTCATTCCCGATATTGGTACTTGGAACAATTATTGGTCAAAAACTATCAAAACGAATTTCGATTATTTTTTTTCAACGGTTATGTATCACAATCTCATTATGTGGAGGAATATGGTCTCTAATCTCAGGTTTCAAAGGGTAATAAAAGCGACTCTTTAAATCCACGAAGGAATGCTTCACCCTCCGAGGTAAAGTTAATCTTGCATTCACGAATTATTATATATCAGGAAGAACAGATCTATCCAAACGTGACAATAATGATTTCTAGATAATGATTACAATACCATCATAAGATAGTTTAACGAGAGAAATTAATATCTTTATGAGGATAAACTAATATTAAACCATTCTAATTTTTCTCGCTCTATGAAACAGGTCTTACTACTTCTTGCATCTGTATTTGTTGGATGTCAAAGGTCTCATCAAGTACCTTATACGCTTAATAAGATATACGACACTCCTCAGGTAATATATGATGACCATTCTGAGTTTGTTACTATTTATAATAAGGCATGGCAATTAGCCAAAGCTCATGTAGACAGCTGTGAAGGATTAGTTCAGACACCTTATATAGATGAAGCATTTGCTCCTCAGGTAATATGGATATGGGATACGGTATTCATGCTACATTTCTTTAAATATGCATCAAGTGACTATCCTGCGTTAGCATCCTTGAATAATTTCTATGGTCCGATACATGACAATATAGATATCCCATTAAAGATTGAAATCCCAGACAATCCACCACTATTTGCATGGATAGAATATGCTTTCTTCAAACAAAATGGAGACACAGCTCATATTAAAGAACTGTTATACGACAAACAGTACCTACAAAAACATTTTGAATGGTTTGATTCCGTTTCAAGAGGGACCATTATCGCACATAGTGCTCCTACTTGTATCGAAAAGGATATTCATGGATATCGCTGGGAAGGAGGGCGATCTGGTATGGATAATACACCTAGAGGTAGAAAAGGGAATCATGCCAAAGTAGATCGGCCGAATAATCCTGATATGCTATGGATTGATGCTATTGCACAACAAGGATTAAGTGCTCTTTACATATCACGACTATTTGACGCAATCGAAGATCAGAAACATTCTAAAATATGGATGGATAAATATGAGAAGATACGTACAATGGTTAATCGTTATTATTGGGATGATAAAGATGGCACATATTATGATATTGATCGCAATAACCTTACTCATATGAAACTGCTAACACCAGCTTCTTATTGGCCTATCTTAGCAGAAATAGCATCACCTGAACAGGTACAAAGAATGGTTAAACACTTAGAAGATGAGCAACGACTTGGAGGTAAAGTCCCATGGACCACAGTTGCTAGAAATGATCGCGATTTTGATCCTAATGGAGGTTACTGGAGAGGTTCTATTTGGCTTCCAACAGCATACATGGGGATTAAAGCCATCGAGAAATATGGCTATCGTGACTTAGCCCATCATCAAGCAAAGCAGATCGTTTCACATATGTATAATACTTACAAAGAATACACCCCACATACTATATGGGAATGCTATAATCCGAACAGTCCGAAACCAGCAACAGATACACATGGACATGATGTACGACCAGATTTCTGTGGTTGGTCAGCATTAGGACCAATTTCTTTAATGATTGAAAATATATTAGGTTTTTATGAAATTGACGGGAGAAATAAAACAGTTAAATGGGATCTGAGAGGTAATGGGAAACAAGGAATTTATTCACTTAGATTTGGAAAAGTTATTACTGACATTATTTATAACGAAGGTCAAGTTAACGTAGAAAGTAATAATCCATATACACTTGTAATTAAGAATCAGCTACTAAATATCCCCGCAGGAAAATCAACATGGTCCATCACGAGTTATTAATCTTGCATTCAAATCATAAATGTAACCTGAATAATCAGATATTAAACGAACAACGTTTCTTTTGAAGAACTTTACACAAAACATAATAGGCAAAGCAGATAACGTTATCTGCTTTGTTTATTTATACTCTTATAAGAGGTGTCTAATTTCAATTAGCTAGTTTTAAACCAATAAGGCCAACTAGAATAAAAAAAATGGATAAAATACGAGTAAAATTAGATGCATCATCAAATAAAATAATTCCAACAAAAAAAGTTCCTACAGCACCAATGCCTGTCCAAACAGCATATGCAGTACCTATAGGTATTGTCTTTTGTGCGTTTAATAAAAAATAACCACTTAATGCCATAGATAAAACAGCAAACAAGATCCACCAATATTTATATATGGATGATTGTGATAGTTTAAGTCCTAAGGGCCACCCGATTTCAAAAATTCCGGCTAAGAATAGATATATCCAACTCATGATGTATTCAATTAATATTTTAGAAAGAATAGAATTTATTCATATTACTAATTTACCGAAAACAAAAATATCATACATAATAACAATATTTACGGTTTATATTTCGGAAAAAGCATTTCAATTAATGGTGAAAAATCACAATAATATTCAAGATTATACCAAACAGTTTAATTCTAAAAAACTTGTAATCGACAATGATTTCTACCTCTGTTATATCAAAAATAAAGAATTCCATGATGACCAAGACCTAACTCAATTAAAGCAACTACACAGCAGATCATTCTTTGAAATTTCAATTATTATAAATGACCCGATGTTGGTTCAGATTGGTGACGACATATCACTCTCATCATATAATGTAATTGAGGTAATATCTCCATTTCAGTTCTTTTCGATTCGACCAATACATAAATTTAAAAAGCGATCAGACTTAAGTGAAATCTACACAATATTCTTTAACGCAAAATTCCTTGGAAACAAAATTAATGATGATGACATTCTCAACAGGTATCCATTTTTTAAACTCCATACCCGACCACGTTATTCATTAACACAAGAAGAACTAAATTCATTTCTAAATATTGTTTCATGTATTAGCCTAGAATCAAAGTCGAATTCATTACAATACAAAGAATTATTAAGAAGTTATCTAAAATTAGTATTACTAAAAATATCCCATTTAACATTAAATATTAAACCGAGTACATACTTCAGAAGATCTGATAAAATTACATCAAAGTTTGAACTCCTTTTATCAAGCTACTCAGCCCCATTTTTATCAATCCCACAGTATGCCTCAATGATAAATATAAGTCCATCCTATTTAACCGAATCAGTAAAAACAACAACAGGTAAAAGTGCGCAACAATTATTAATGGAGTATAAAATATTACTTGCAAAGTCGCTAGTAAAAGACGAAGAGCTGACTATAACTCAAATTGCTGAGCAAATTGGTTTCAGTGACAACTCAAATTTTGTTAAGTTTTTTAAGAAATATACAGGTGTACCCCCTTTAAAATTCAGACGACTCCACTCAAGTGCAACTACATAGTCATATAAGATTACACATTTAATTTTACATTTTCATATGTTTCGGTCTACATCTCAATAATACTTTTCATGTTCTTTTGAACATTCTATACAACTTTATATACGATTATACACATTTAATTCAAAAAAAAATATCATATTTGCAATAGATTCCGTTCCGGTCTGTTGTGGTTCGGTATTTGAGCATAACCAATAAAAAACGATATTCGATGACGATCAAAAGAAACATTATTCTTATTCTAATCTTTTTTTGCTTTCTACAAGTTGTAGAAGCAAAGAAGAAGTATCCATATCAAGACCCATCACTAGATGTAAAAACACGTGTTGATGACCTTTTAGGAAGAATGACTCTAGAAGAGAAAGTCGCTCAACTTCATCAAGGAAGTGTCTCTAGAAAACTAAAAGATGAAAAAGTGACAGAAAAGGTCATTAAAGAAACTTTTGGAGATAATAGTATTGGAACTTTAGAAAGTCCTTTCATTCACACTGAGAATATTGCTGTAGTATATAATAAAGTCCAGAAATATCTTATTGAGAAAACTCGATTAGGGATCCCAGCTCTATTGATAGCTGAGACACTACACGGTCATCTTGCAATTGGTGCTACTGTATTTCCTCAGAGTATTGCTGTCGGTGCCACTTGGAATACCGAACTCACACGCCAAATGGGACAAGCAATTGCAAAGGAAGCAAGTTCCGTTGGAGTTAAACAAGCTCTAGCGCCAGTTCTAGACCTTTCTAAGGATCAAAGGTATGGACGTGTTGAAGAGTGCTATGGTGAAGATCCTTATTTAGTTTCCCGCTTGGGGGTTGCATATATCACAGGTATGCAAGGTAAATCTCCAGAATCAATAGGACACGATAATGTTTTATGCATGGCAAAGCACTTTGCTGCATATTCTGTTCCTAACGGAGGGATCAATCTTGGCCCTGCCCTAATTGGAGAACGTGAACTTCGCACATATCATCTCCCTGCATTTGAAGCAGCAGTAAAAGAGGCTAAAGTTGCGGCTATTATGCCATCATATAACGAACTAGACGGAATACCTGCGCATACCAATCCTTTTTTACTACATGACATTCTTAGAAAAGAATGGGGATTTGATGGATTCGTATTTTCAGATTATGAAGGTATTGACATGCTTCACTATTTCCAAAAAGTAGCAAAAGATCGTAAGGATGCTGCCCTACAGAGTATCAAGGCAGGCGTAGATCTAGAAGCACCTAATGATGATTGCTACAGCAATCTAAAAGCCTTGGTAAAAGAAAACAAGGTTGATATAACTTTAATTGATCGCTCTGTACGACGTGTTCTTGAAGCAAAATTTAAAGCAGGACTGTTTGAGAATCCATACGTTGATGAGAAACTAGTAAAAAAAGTAATGAAACAAAAAGAACACGTTGCACTATCGCAAACAATTGCTGAAGAAGCAGTAGTTCTTTTAAAGAATAAAGATAATATCCTTCCTCTCAATCCTAGTAATCTAAAAATTGCTCTTTGTGGACCAAATGCAGACAAAGTGCAATTCGGTGATTATAGTTATTCAAAGAAAAAAGAAAGTGGTATAACTTTACTAGAAGGTCTTACAGATAAACTAGGTGGTTCTAAAATATTATACACTGAAGGTTGTGATCTAACAAACCTAAACAAAGGGGGATTTGACCAAGCAATTACAAATGCAGAAAAGAGTGATGTAGTTGTCGTTGCAGTAGGTGGAACCTCTGCTATCCTTTCGGGTATTGGATGGGGTGGAGGAACTTCATCTATCAACACATGTGGAGAAGGATTTGACCGTTCTTCACTTGGGTTACCAGGGATTCAATTGGACTTAGTAAAAGCCCTAAAACAAACAGGAAAACCTGTTGTTGTTGTAATGATAAATGGTCGTGGATATTCTATCCCTTGGTTAAAGGATAATGTAGATGGAATTGTTGAGGCATGGTATCCAGGAGAAAAAGGAGGTGATGCAATTGCAAATATTCTTCTGGGGAAGATAAATCCATCTGGGAAACTACCGATCTCGATGCCTCGTTCTGCTGGGCACTCTCCATCAAACTATAACCATAAGCCTTCGGGACATGGATTCTATCACAAACCCGGAACTCCTCAGAAGCCAGGACGTGATTATGTATTTTCTTCACCAAGTCCGTTATACGCTTTTGGGTTTGGTCTAAGCTATACAAAATTCAATATCAACAACTTAAACATTGACAAAGAGAAATATAACCAGAATGACACAATTCATGTTTCTGTAAAAGTACAGAACAAAGGAGATAGAAAGGGTAAAGAAGTAATCCAACTATATGTACGTGATAAATTTAGCTCAGTAACCACTCCTGTTCAGTCACTAAAGGCATTTAAAAAAGTAGCACTTGAAAAAGGGCAAACTAAAACAGTAGAATTCTCTATTCCAGTGAGTGAACTTCATTTGATAAATAGACAAATGGAGAAAGAGGTGGAAGCTGGAGAATTCGAAATCCAGATTGGCAATAGTTCCGACAATATCTTTGTTCGCAAAAATATTGAAGTTCTATAGCTAGATTTCATTATTATTCGTATTTATTCTCAATTGCGCTGGCAATGTTTTTTACAAAAACATGTCAGCGTTTTTTATGTCCATCACTAAATGTTTATACGATAAATAGAGACGAGCTAATCTTGGGAATTAGATTTTTCAACTTATGTAAATTAGATATCTACAGCATCCAAACGTTTGATTACCACAATATACATCTTAACATATTGGCAAGTATAGTATACTAGAAGACGAGGCTTGAGGACTGAAATACACAACAACTTTAAACAGACACACACATTTATAGTTTAAATAATAAGTCAGAAGTTTACACAAACTTTCTTCTTTTTTATTGTTCTCTTACTTATGTAGTTTATCTTTTAGATTATTGCATTGAGATTCCATAAATTTAAGAACTCCTATATCATTTAAATCCATGGGGAAAGCTAAAGTGGAAGAACCCGACTCTGACATCTAAGTTATAGCAATTGATGAGATCTTATACAAGAAAGGACACAACTATATTATTTGCATGTCTAAATGTACGTAAAGCTATACATATTTGAGAAGGTATAGAAACAGAAAACATCACTCTATGCTCTAAGATTACATCTCATCCAAAAGATGACAAACACGAGTCAATATGATTGCACAAAACAAGTCTGATGTTATGCGTTTCCATCAATTTTCAATGATATTCAAGAGCATCTTACAGAGTGTCTATTACTTTTGACAACTTTCTTATCATGAGATTATGAATGAAATAGTAGATCTAAGAGTTCTTATCTAGGGCGAAGAGTGTTAAAAATAAGATGAACTTCACAAAGAAATACTCTTCCCAAAATGGATGGGGAACAATATTAATTAAAACAACACTTATTCTTGTTTATATAAATGGATACGATACTTGATCTTGGAAAAAACTCGTAATTGTCTTTTTTTAGGACATTGTTGTGCACACCCCAACAATACCCTTATATATCGCTTTTCTGATGCCCTTTGATCTGAATATATTTGTGCGATAGGAGAAGGATACCACCTATTTGATGAATAGTATTCATCATCAATATAGAATTTAGAAGCTTCTGCACCATAAACATCTGAAATTGGAGGTTGAGCAGGATAAATCAATAGATTATCATAAGTTACGTATACCACTTCCATAATCTCAATTGAGGGAGAAGCATCTATAGGAATCTCAAATAAATCATTTCTCATCGGGAGTGCAGGTAGACCTTCTTTACCCATTTTCCCAACCCTTGGTATATGCATATAATACAAGTCTCCAACCGGACTTTTTCTTCTCACAATCTTTCCACCAAAAAAACTGTAAGTTACATCAATATAGTCATTATATATTTTCCTCTCACCTATTGGCTCTTTATAAATTTCACTTGTCCCTAATCTTGGCTCTAAAGCTGAAAGATAACTAGAATCCTTATAATCTTGAGTAACACCGCAAGATGAAAAAAAAATAACAATATTAAGACATAACATTATGCGAAAAAGAGCTCGAGTAGTATTCATTGTTTGATATTATATAGTTTATAAGAGCAAAATAATAAAAATACATATATAATCCTTGTATTTTCGGATCTGATTGCCTGTTATATTCCAATCTAAGGTCTTGTTTTGAAGGAAATATTAGAAATGAAAAGAGAGAATATCCCAAATGATATTCTCTCTCAACCTATTATTTTACTAGAATTCTATTCTTCAATGATAATACGGAATCCAACTTTTGTCACTTTCTGCCAAGGATAGTAGAAATTGCGTATTTGAGGGGTAGACTTTTCTGGTCTATCTCTCCAAGAACCACCTTTAACAATCTTGAATTCTTTCGAAGCATCTACATAAGACGTTCGAGTCCACTCTGCCACATTACCTAACATATCATATAATCCCCATGCATTTGGCTCGTATGATTTCACTTTAGCAGTCAACATCTCTTTGTCATCCACATGATGTGCACGTGGAATAAAGTCATAATATGGGCGTAACCAGTGGTTCTTACTCATAGGTTTCGGATTCACTCCGATCACTGCCATATTTGCTAACTGATCGTCTGCAAAGTTTTCATATTTAGAAAAATCCGAATTAATTGAACCAAACCAAAACCCTTGATCCGTTCCGCATTTTGCAGCCCATTCCCACTGTTGCTCTGTAGGTAACTTCACCTCCACTCCATTCTTCTTCGATAAGACTTCACAGAACTTATTTGCTTCGTTCCAGCTCACTCTAATCACAGGTTGCGTTGGTTTATTTGCAGGATAACCCGCAGTTGTATGGTCCTTCCACTGTTGTGCTATAAAACGACTATCATGTTCTGGAAAGATCGCTCTATATTCCCCATTAGAGATTTCCGACTCACTCATCCAGAAGCCTTTTTTTATTTTTACTTTCTTTTGTACCATCTGATGGATCTGAAGATCTTGGCCTACCGATACGAATGTCCCTTTCGGAACATACACCATTTTAATATTCATTCCGGGAGCTATTTCAAGAAATTTCGTTTTTGCTTTTGAGACCATCTCCCTCGCTTTATCCTGATCGAAAGGCCATTTACGAACACTCAAAGATGTCATTTCATTCTCTTCAATTGCCTCTGGCATTACTGTCTTAATAGAACCTTGTGCCTCTAGATATTTCGCATAATCATCAATCTCTTTTTCCCAATCGACAGAAAGATTATTGTATTTCTTCATCAACTCTTGACGACGACATACCTGATCAATTCCTTCTAATACATTGCTTTTAAATGTCCCATGATAAGGGGCATTAAAGTCAATCCAATTATAAAGCGATTGCCACTCTTTATCGTCTAATTCCACTCCATGATGACCTTTCTTCAACAACTGAATTAAATCACTCGTATTAGCATGATACTCCATTGGCTTCATTACATGGATATCAGCCTCCGGCCCCTGACGTCTTACATAAGGGTGAAGTGCCAAATAGCTCTTTCCAAACCCAATTTTATTATCAATTGAAGAATCTTTAAAGTTTGCTAATCCATTACTTCCATCATGACAACCAATACATTTTCTATCCAACACTGGTTGTATTTCCAACTCAAATGTAAATGACCGTGTTCCACCTTCAGGTAGAGTAATAGCTACCGGTTTCTTACGTGAAGCAATCGTATACTTCGGACGTGCAATTGTATTTTGATGTTCATGACATCCCACACATGAAACAACCTCACCAGGCATGGCAGTCATCCAGCTTCTCATCCACTGAATAGCTGCTCCATCTTCATCTAATGGTTGCATTGATATCGGTAAATTTGCAGGGATCTTAAACATTACCGATCCATCTTCCTCTACTGGAACTGTCCCGAGCAAACGTTTCATATCCCATCCACTCTGAATACCTTGTGCTGCGTGATTTGAAGGAGATTTAATATAAGCATATTCATATGCAAAGATTCGCAGCTTTTTCACAGTACCGCGAGGCACACCCTGCAACCCTTGCCCTTCATAAATATCTTGAATATAGACAGTTGCATCTTTTTTATCCACTTTAACTTTCTCAGGGATAACTGGAGGAGTTTCTCTCTTCTGAACAGGAATGATATCGCAATAACCAATAGATTCATCTAATGCAATTGGAGTCATATTATCGTATATATCTACAAGATAAATACCCCATAAAGCGTCCTTATCAAGTTTTGCAGAAACTACAAAATATTTATCATTTAAAGGATAAGGCTTTAAAAATTGAGGCCATACTCCATCTACTAATCTATCAGCAATCGTAGGAATCACTTTTCGATCTTTAAAAGGTATTTCTTGCACTACACCTTTCTCTTCCTGACGCCCTTTTGTTGGATCAAAAATAATCAATCTACCGGACCTAACCGTTCCATGATGACCTGAAACGACAGCAATAAATTTATTCGAATTTTTACCTGGAAGAGGCTGTGCATCAAACATCGAATTTGGCCAATAAGATCCACTACCATAAAGTTCTTTCTTATTGGTCCCATCTGGATTCATATGCATCATTATACGAGAAAAGTAGTGGGTGTTATCCGTATACTCCCAGCGTAAATACATCACCTTGCCATTATTCATTACAACTGGATCCCAATCATTATCTTGTCCAAAATTCAAACGTCTAAGATTCTTTGTTTTTGGGTCATACAATGATAAATTGGCTACTCTTGAACTCCCATTTACACATGGAACCCCATTATAACCTAAAGTTGCATCAACAATTATTTTTCCATTAGGTAGGTAAGTTCCATCATAAAAATCAACATCACCATCTTCAATATCAGAAACAAGATGTAAATTTTTGGCATCAGTATTTATTTCAAATAAGTCCCAATTATTTTGATCACTAATAGAACTAAATAAAATTCGTTCACCATCCCAATTGAGTTCAACATCTGTAATAGGATAATCCATTTTTGGTTTATACACCTCACGTTTCTGAATATCTCCACAAAGGTTACTTAACTCAACCAACTCACAGTCATAACCTCTTTTTCTCTTTGCCGAATGAACAGTCCAGTTGCTTGGTGGTAGCCCCATCTGACTTGCATTAATACGACGAGCTTGTATCGGGTCAAAATGATATTGTACGGTCAACAACTTATCTCCATCAAGAAGTTTATTTCCTAACAATAAAGCTCTTTGAGTTTCTAAAATCTTATATGCCGTTGCCAACGCAGCCTCATCATAATGATAAATACCTCTTTTCACGACCTCTAAATTTTGTCTAATAAAAGTAACATCCTTCATCTTCTTATTAAGCTCTGCTTTATGACCTGCGTACATGTCTTTTAAAGCCAACTCAATAGAATTAGGTTTCACCCAAACGATCAAACTCTGCAACTTTTTAATTTCCTGAATCAGTGGAATCAAATCAAGCAGTGCTTTTCTCTGCTCATCTCCAGCTAAGTTTGATGTTGCATTTATTTTTTCATTAAAAAAGCTTGAATTGTTTAAGGACTTCGCCAAATTCAAAACGGATGGTTTTACTAGCAGCACATCATTGTTTGCAAACCAATAAGGCAATCCTACTTTTCCTGGATTGATTGCACCAAAGAATACTGGGTAATCTTTTCTTGATTCTTGAATAAGATCAATAGGATCTTTTTTTGTTATTAAGAATTGTATTGAAGCCTGCTTTTGTGCAATATCACTTATAACTACCTCTGCTTCAAATTTCTTATATTTTTTATTCAAAGGAAGTCTTTGAAGCGTATTTCCATTCACATAAAAAGCATTCTTCTGAACTTCCCCATTGTATTTTAAATTCCAATTACGTCTATTCTTCTTCCAGGAAGGTTTCCATCCATAATATTTTGAAAAACTTCCCTCTTCAATTCTTACTGTATCCCCTTTAGTTGTAATTAGGATAGGGTTAATCCACAAAGCATCATCAGTCTGATTTCCATCTTTAGTGGTCCATGATTGAAGTACAATCTGTTTTAGTCCAGATACATCAACCGATATTTTTTCTGACATGCCTTTATGCATCACCGCTGACACATACATAGGTCTATCGTTCTTAATCTCGTTCTGATATGCCGATCGTTTTTGCAACAAATCGGTACTCCAGCTGTCACATCTCTTTTCTGCAAATAGATTCAGTGTCAGGAGAAAGCAAGACGCTGTCACGATTAGTGTTTTAAACTTCATAATGTTATAGTTTATTAGGTACTACTATTATTTCAAACGTTTTGTATC
>JAONJW010000027.1 GCA_028377305.1 Prolixibacteraceae bacterium
TTACAACAATCTTCCCACAATTTTTGTATATTTGGGGGTCTTAAATATCAAATCGACAAGAAAATGCAAAACATAGAGACTTACGATTTTTCTGGAAAGAAGGCGTTGATTCGTGTTGACTTCAATGTGCCTCTAGATGAGAATTTTAATATTACTGACGATACACGTATGCGTGCTGCACTTCCTACTATACAGAAAGTGTTGGAAAAAGGTGGTGCTGCAATCATCATGTCGCACCTTGGTCGTCCAAAAGGAGTTGAAGAGAAATTTTCTCTTAAGCCTCTTGTAAAACATTTATCAGAACTTCTTGGTGGAACAAAAGTTGCTATCGCTCCTGACTGTATTGGAGAAGATGTTAAAGCAATGGCTGACGCTATGAAACCAGGAGAGGTATTGTTGCTTGAAAACCTTCGTTTTCATGGCGAAGAGAAAAAAGGTGATGTAGCATTTGCTGAGAAATTGTCTCAACTAGGTGACTGTTGGGTGAACGATGCATTTGGTACAGCTCACCGAGCTCACGCATCAACAGCTGTAATGGCTCAGTTCTTCGTAGAAGATAAGATGTTTGGTAAATTGGTTAAGAGCGAGGTTGAAAGCCTTGATAAAGTCGTTGCTACTCCTGCTCGTCCTTTTACTGCAATTATGGGTGGTGCGAAAGTATCGTCTAAAATTACAATCATCGAAAATATGTTGGACAAAGTGGACAACCTAATTATTGGTGGTGGTATGATCTTTACTTTCGTTAAAGCGTTGGGCGGAAACGTTGGTTCTTCTCTTTGTGAGGACGATTACCTTGAAATGGCTCGTAACATTGTTGCAAAAGCAAAAGAGAAGAATGTAAACCTTGTTATCGCTTCTGATTGTGTTGCTGCCGATAGCTTCTCTAATGATGCAAAAACTGAAGTTGTTGCTGCTGGAGATATCAAAGAAGGATGGATGGGTCTTGATGTAGGTCCTGATACTATAGAAGAATTCAAGAAAGTGATTGGAGCTTCTAAAACAGTTCTTTGGAATGGTCCTGCTGGAGTATTTGAAATGGAGAACTTCGCTGCTGGCACAAAAGCAATCGGTGAAGCTGTTGTTGAGGCTACTAAAGATGGAGCATTCTCTCTTGTTGGTGGTGGTGACTCTGTTGCTGCAGTTAATAAATTTGATATTGCTAAAGATGTTTCATATATCTCTACCGCTGGTGGTGCATTGTTGGAATATCTTGAAGGGAAAGAACTTCCTGGTATCGCTGCAGTTCGTAAATAAGACTATTTACAATCATCATATAAAAAAAGCTACCCATATAATGGGTAGCTTTTTTTATATGTCAATTTAGTGTGATATGTTTCTCGTGAAGGGTTAGGATAGAAAAATAGCTTCTCTAATATCAGAGAAAAATGAAAATAATAATCCAAAGAAAAAGCAGTCGCACTGTTAATAAAAGATAAAACTATAGTTTGTTCAGAACCATTGTCTATGAGATCTGTTTTATTTTTGGAAACTGATTGTTTTAAAGCGAAATTCTATTTTCCCCAACCCGTATTTTGGCACTTTTTGATTAACACTTTTTGAGTATAAATATTCGCTTTAGTAACATATGGTGGATTTTAATTGTTTAAAACAGAAACGGTAGTATTTGGGAGATACTACCGTTTTCTATTTATACTAGAATGATTTTTCCGTCTATTAGTTCTGGAATTTCAATGACATCTCCAGGAACTAATTTAGCTCTATATCGATGTTCGGGTTCTCCATTTCTAAGAATGATTCCATCATCGACCATCATTTTTGCTTGTCCTCCACTCTCTGCGATACGTAAGATCTTTAATAGTTTAATAAGAGGAATAAATTCATCTGTTACTTTAAACTCCATAGCTATATGTTTTTAGACTAACAGGACTAGATCCTTATAGTTTTAATTGTTTAGACTCATTCTTAGAAAGAGCCGTCTTATTAAGCATGATACAAACAGTCTTTAAGCGAACAAAGTCTTCAGACATGTAAAGATAACCACCATATTTATTAGAATTGCTATTCCAAGAATTTTTAATGATATAGTAGTCCTTACCATCTTTTGTCGCTTTCCCGACAAGATGCATAAGATGGTCATCTGTAGTTGTTTTGTTGAAGAACGTTTTTTGTCTTGCTTCTTGACTTACATTAGTTCCCTCTGGAAGATAGGCTACTCCATTATTATGTTGGAAGGTCTTTTCTGAAACATCTCCATCCCATACAACAGAGTATCCCTTCTCTAGGGCATAATCAATAATCTTCACCAAACGGTCAACAGGGACATTGTAGTAGGATCCATTACTCCAATTATCCGGGATCTCTAATACGAATGGTTTGTTAAATTGATGGTGTGTATAGCTCGTTATCTCAATATAATTGTTTAAATCTAGCCCCAAAGACGCAAAGAACGTTCTTGGGGTATAGTTTTTCCCATCAAAGTTGAAATTAGTAGGTTCCTGTCCAAAGTATTTATCTAAAATTTCATCCGCATCTTCTTGCCAATCATCTGAAAGTACTTTCTTCCCGTTGTTTTTTTTAAGTTCTCGCTTAAGTTCTTTTACTAGGGCAGAATGGTTATGTACTTTCCCATATGTGTTTCCAAGATATGCTTCTTGAGGGACAATCCCTATTGCTTTAATAGCGTAAATTACATCATGAGCTTGTCCTCCTTGACTAAAATTAGTCTTTCCTTGTCTCAATACAAAGTTCTCAATTTTCTGGTGGTAAGCTTCCTTTACTGCAAACATCTCAGAAAGATCATACTTCTTATTTTGATATTTTATCAATTCAGATTCAAGAAAAGATATTGTAGAAAAGCCCCAGCAAGTTCCTGTTTGTTGTTGATCTTTTACAGTTGTGTTAGGAATCTCGTATATGAAATGATATTCATTTTGTTTGGCCTGTGCCTTAATCGAAATTCCACACATCAATGCGATGATGACTAGTACAGATCTTATTTGGTTAATGGTTTTCATATTTATTATTTCTCGTGACTTGATTGTTTTATCTTAGGAAGTTTATCCCATACAAGTTGGTAGGAGTGATCGATCCATTGAATCATGAGTTGGCTGGGTATATTATCTAAGGAGGTAATTGTATTCCAATGTCTTTTGTTCATGTGATACCCTGGAATTACAAAATCATAGATTTCACGTAGCTGAATGGCTTTTTCTGGATCGCACTTAAGATTCATCCTATTGGGATGCTTCAGTATTAACAATCCAAACATCTTATCATGCACCTTAAATACAAGAGCTGAATCACCAAAAGGCATACTTTCTGATGCAAAAGATTTTTGAAGACAATACTCTCTGATTTGCTCAATATTCATGATCAATTATTAATAAGGATTTTAAAACACAAAGTAATGAATTATTTATCTATTTGTAAATGCTTTTGTTGGCTATTTATTATCCACTTTTTTTGAGTTATTTTTGTCCTATATAAAACAATTCACAATCGACAAATGACACAAGATATTGGAGACATGAATTATATGGTATTGGTCGTAGATGATGAGCCAGTTAATTCCATGTTAATGAAGAAGTATTTGCAAGAAATGGGGATTTCTTGTGTTCAGGCTGGCTCTTACCATGAAGTAGTCGAAGCGGTTAATACAACTGAATTTGATTTAATACTGATGGATTACAAACTTCCAGGTCGCACAGGTATCGAAATTTCAGAAGAGTTAAAGCAAAGCCATCCTGATATAAAGATTTGTATTCAAACGGCATTAGAGTGTGAGGATATTAGCGAACGAGTTGATAATGGTTTCTTCGTTGGATATATTTCTAAGCCCTTTAGAAGAGAGCTTTTCTATAAGGAGATAAAAAATAGTCTTCAATAGTCCAGAGCATTAAAAGCAGATACTATATGTTTAACAGATGGTGGAGTTTGATCCGTGTTTACTATGATAACATCAAATCGCACTTCTCTTTCTGGTACTTTTAATTGAATATATAGTTCTGCACACTTTATTAAGTTCCGAATCTTGTTTTGAGGAATAAGTTCACGAAGATCCACTTTTTGCCATTTCTCTCTATTCTTTACTTCTACAAAAACAAGAATGTCATGATCTAAACATACTAGATCAATCTCTTTATGATCTTGTGTCCAATTTCGATATAGAATTGTGTAATCTTGTTGCTTAAGGAAATCGGCTGCTGCTTGTTCGCCAATTTTACCTTTCTCTTTTTGTGTTTTCAATTTACTATAAAATAATGATTGTCCCTGCTATTAAGGAGAAACAGTAAATAGATTGGAAAGTTTATTAAAGGAGGATATTTAATGATAATCAAGTTTTATCATTTGATCTTTGTAAGAAAGTTTAACATGAGCCCCGAGTATAATTGGATGATTCTCTGTAATATGTCCTATCGGAGCATCATGTATGAGCTGAAAATTGTGTGTAGTAGATAATCGTCTCAGATTGTCTACTAGTCCGTAAGGCATGGGATGATTCCCCTCTTTTATCATGGTGAATGTTCCGATCATTAGTGCGCTAATTTGATTGAGAACCCCTCCAAAAGATAGGTTTTCCATCATTCTGTCAAGATGATAATGGTACTCATCGACATCTTCAATGACTAAAATCTTGTTTTGATAATTGAAATCAAGATCGGTCCCACGAAGTGAATGAATAATAGATAGATTTCCACCAATGATTTCTCCGGTGATATCGTAGGGAAGATCCATATGGGCAGTATTCCACTTTACCCCTTTTTTATTTCCTTTGAGAAGATCTATTGTAATGTCAACGTAAGGTTTTGATTCTTGGAACTGTGATATCATTGGAGCATGAATAGATGCAATATTTAGGCTTTGTAGTTTTTGATGTAATATAGTAATGTCACTATAACCGATCATCCATTTTGGGCTTTCAATAAACTTCTTCCAGTCTAGTTTGGGCATGCATTTAATTGTTCCATATCCACCTCTCGCCATCCATATAGCTTTTGCTTCCGTGTGATCAAGTGCCCATTGTAGATCAAATGTTCTTTGACTATCTGTTCCTGCAAAAGGACCTTCTTGGTGATATAAATATCTTCCCTCCATGGTTCGAAAACCTTGATCATGAAGATATGAAATACCATAACTTAATTGACAAGGAGAGATACAGCCCGCAGGTGATATAATTAAAATGAGGTCATTCTTCTTTAGATTTGGTGGCAAAAACGTCATGATAAGGTCAATTTTTATTGTCATCAGAAAATCAATGTAAGCAAAAATAAAGAATTCTGTCATTTTTCATTTGTACTGATTATCTTTGCATTTCAACTTGGTGGATTGTTCACATTAAATAAACAATTCACATCAAGAAAATGATTTTAAAGAAGTATAAATACATAAATATAAGATAGCAGAAGATGAAAGATTTTAAGAGAACACTGATTACATCTGCCTTGCCGTATGCAAATGGCCCTGTACATATTGGTCACCTTGCGGGAGTTTATGTTCCTGCAGATATTTATGCACGCTATCTACGAATGCAGGGACAAGAAGTACTTTTTATTGGAGGATCGGATGAGCATGGTGTTCCCATTACTTTAAAAGCAAAGAACGAAGGTGTTACACCTCAAGATATTGTAGATAAGTATCACAATATTATTAAGAATGCTTTTAAGGATTTTGGTATCTCTTTCGATGTCTATTCTCGTACAACTAGTGAAACACATAAAGAGACTGCTTCGGAGTTCTTTAAAACACTACATGAAAATGGAAAATTTGTTGAAAAGACAACTGAACAATATTACGATAAAGAAGCAAACCAATTCCTAGCGGATAGATATATTATCGGAACATGTCCGAAATGTAGTTTTGAGAAAGCTTATGGTGACCAATGTGAGAGTTGCGGTTCGTCATTAAACGCAACGGATTTGATTAACCCTAAATCAGTATTGAGTGGTGGTGACCTGCAATTAAAAGAGACCACCCACTGGTATTTGCCTTTGGATCAATATGAACCATGGTTAAAAGAGTGGATACTAGAAGGACATAAAGAGTGGAAATCAAATGTTTATGGTCAGTGTAAATCATGGTTAGATGGAGGTCTTCATCCTCGTGCTGTGACGCGTGATCTTGATTGGGGAGTTCCAGTTCCAGTTGAAGGAGCTGAAGGTAAAGTCCTTTATGTGTGGTTTGATGCCCCCATTGGATATATTTCTGCAACTAAAGAGTGTACATCAGAATGGGAGAAGTATTGGAAAGATGAAGATACTAAGATGGTTCACTTTATTGGTAAAGATAATATTGTATTCCACTGTATCATTTTCCCTTCGATGCTGAAGGCTGAAGGATCTTATATTCTACCGGAGAATGTTCCTTCAAATGAGTTCTTGAATCTAGAGGGAGATAAAATATCGACTTCTCGTAATTGGGCCGTATGGTTGCATGAATACCTTGAGGAATTCCCTGGTAAAGAGGACGTATTGAAATATGTCTTGACAGCTAATGCTCCTGAGACTAAAGATAACGACTTTACTTGGAAAGATTTTCAGGCAAGAAATAATAATGAGTTGGTTGCTGTGTTTGGTAACTTTGTAAACCGAGCGATGGTGCTAACTCAAAAGTATTACAATGGGGAGGTGCCAGCTTTAGGTACACTTTCTGATTTTGATAAAGAGGTGATCGAAACCATGGGGACTTTTAGAGCAAGGATCGAAAAGTCTATTGAGAATTATCGTTTCAGAGAAGCACTTAAAGAGGCAATGGAACTAGCTCGTCTAGGTAACAAATATCTTGCAGATAGTGAGCCTTGGAAAGTCGTTAAGAGTGATGAAAAACGAGTAGAGACTATCATGAACATCTGTATTCAGATCACTGCTAATCTGACAATTGCCTTTGAGCCATTCATGCCGAAAACAACGGAGACATTAAGAGGATTCTTAAATGTTTCAGCATTTTCATGGAGCCAATTAGGTGATATGAATCTTATTTCTGCGGGGCACACTGTAAACAAACCTGAGTTGTTGTTTGAGAAGATTGAAGATAAAACAATCCAAGCTCAGGTTGATAAGCTTCTAGAAACAAAGAAAGCCAATGAAATTGCACAGGCTGAAGTTTCTCCCATAAAAGAGAATATACAATTTGATGATTTCTCAAAGATGGATTTACGTGTCGGGACTATCGTTGAAGCAACTAAAGTGGCAAAAACAAAGAAGCTGTTAAAACTAACAGTGGATACAGGTATTGATACTAGAACAGTCGTTTCAGGAATTGCGGAGTATTACAAATCTGAGGATATCATAGGAAAACAGGTTTCAATCTTAGTGAACTTAGCACCTAAGACACTTAAAGGGATTGAGTCTCAAGGGATGATCCTAATGGCAGAGAATGCAGATGGAACTCTTTCTTTTGTTTCTCCAGATGCGACATTAAAAAATGGGAGTGAGATTCGCTAAGAGGCGTTCTCTTTCGAATATAATAAGGTGTTGCTCTACCAAATGGTCGGGTGGCACCTTTTAATTTAATAGGGGTTTAGTAGACTTTCTTTTTCCATAAATCTAGACCAGGGAAAGATGATTTAATAACATCAACGGTTTGAGATGCGCTATCTGATAGAAAAAGCTGTGTAGAGCAGACTTGATAAATGCCCCCCTCTTTAGATATGATATGAAATTTAGAAGGTAGTATTTTCTCTAACTTGTCAAGAACACTAGATGCATTCGCATATTCGTGAAAAGACCCTGCAATGATTTGGATTTGCACCTCTGTTATTGATTGGTAATATACGGTATTTTCTTGATCCATATTGAGAGCTTCTGTAGAAGGGAAAAAAGAAGCTTTTAAGGACGATTCTATGTGGTGTTGGAAGGAGCGAGGAATACATAGCATCAGAACAAGAGCTGCCGCTGCAGTCACCTTGGAGAGAATATGGTTATTCCCAACTATCGATGGCACTTTACTCTTATAATGGGCTATTTTAGTATTGGTAGCATGAGATAAATTCTGAAAAACAACATCTTCTAATCCAAAGCAATCTATCTTAATACTACTTTTTTTAGAAATCATTTTCATCGAGATATACCCTTTATGATCCATGCTAAGTGTCCCTAAATGGTCAATCAGAATCTTATTCCCTTCGCTTAACTCTTTGTAGCACCATAGAGTCCAATCCACAATCATGTCTGATGCTTCTTTGAAACTGCATTTCTGAACAGCACATATTAAGCTCGCTAGTATACCATTATCTTTTACGATATGGTTATTGAAAGATATAATGTCATGCGGCACATTAAATACACGTTCAGAAGAGTCCCATTTTGCTGAAATATGCTGTACTATTAATGCGCCAATATTGGGAATAATAATACAATCATGCCTTTCTAACCATATATGGAAAAATTGCTCTAGCTTCATTTTAAATACTTGTTACTGTCTATGTATTAGGTTGATATGAAATATGTTTCGATTCTATATTTTCTATACTTATTCTCCCCTAATTTAACGTAAAAAGGTGACTTCTTGTTCAAAAGTATCAATTCTTTGTTTAATAAGAAAGAATCTTTCTGTTCTTCATGTTAAAATCCATACCTTTGTAACTCACAGTATACAATATAAAAAAATAAACCAATGAAAAAGCAAGTATTGGTCACAGGTGGTGTGGGCTATATTGGTTCACACACTGTTGTTGAACTTCAAAGTGAAGGATACGAAGTATTTATTGTGGACGATCTATCAAACTCAAATATTGAGGTATTAGATCGTATTGAGAAGATCTCAGGAGTCCGTCCACATTTTGAACAATTCGATTTGTGTGACAGAGTTAGAGTACAAGAGTATTTCCAAAAACATGATGGCCTTGAAGCAATAATCCACTTTGCTGCAAGCAAGGCAGTTGGCGAGTCTGTAGAGAATCCGTTGTTATATTATAGAAATAACTTGGTTACTTTGATGAACTTGTTAGAAGCAATGGGTCAATACAATGTTCCAAGTATTGTATTCTCTTCTTCATGTACTGTTTATGGTCAACCAGAAGTATTACCTGTAACAGAGAAAGCTCCTGTTCAAGAGGCAACATCTCCTTACGGAAATACAAAGCAAATCTGTGAAGAGATCCTATTTGATTCGATTTCTGCATATGCAGGTTCTGTAAGAGGTATTGCACTACGTTATTTTAATCCAATTGGAGCTCATGCTTCTGCTGAGATTGGAGAACTTCCTGTTGGAGTGCCTCAAAACTTGGTACCATATATTACTCAAACCGCAGCTGGATTGCGAGAGCAATTAAGTATTTTCGGTGACGATTATGATACTGCTGATGGAACTGCTGTAAGAGATTATATTCATGTTGTAGACCTTGCTAAAGCGCACGTTGTGGCGATTAGTCGTTTGATGGAGCATAACAACAAGAAGCCTTTAGAGTTCTTTAATATTGGAACTGGAACTGGATTAACAGTACTACAGTTAGTGAAAGCCTTCGAAAAAGTAACTGGAGTTGATCTTAACTATAAGCTTGTCGATCGTCGTACTGGTGATATCGAGAAGGTCTGGGCTGATACAACATTCGCAAATGAAGAGCTTGGATGGAAAGCTCAAAGTTCAGTAGAAGAAACTTTAGCTTCGGCTTGGGTTTGGGAAAAGAAAATCCGTAATATCAATTAATTCAGTTGATGTTTTAATAAAAAACGCTTTAAGTTATTCTTAAAGCGTTTTTTTATATCTAGCGGTTGAATAGTCCGTTTATTTGAGCATCTATTTTGTCAATGATATGACTAAGATCTTCTGGGTTATGTGCAAAGTCTATGTCATCTACGTCAATGATAAGTAGATTTCCTAGACTATATCCATTGATCCATTTGTTGTATTTCTCATTAAGCTGGGTTAAATAGTCAATACGGATTGAATTTTCATAGTCACGCCCTCGTTTTTGGATTTGTTGAACCAAGTTAGGAATGGATGATCTCAAGTATATGAGAAGATCTGGTGGAAGAACCATGCGACTCATCAGGTTAAAAAGAGAACTGTAATTTGCAAAGTCTCTCGAAGGCATCAATCCCATTTCATGTAGATTGGGTGCAAAGATTTCGGCATCTTCATATATTGTTCGATCTTGAATAACTGTTTTACCGGTCTCTCTGATGTCTAAGACTTGGTTGAATCGACTGTTCAAAAAGTATACTTGAAGGTTGAATGACCATCTCTGCATATCATTGTAAAAATCACTAAGATATGGATTGTCGTCAGCATCTTCAAAGTGTGCTTCCCAATTGTAATGTTTTGCTAATAATCCTGTTAATGTTGTTTTTCCGGAACCGATATTTCCAGCAATGGCAATATGCATGTCGTCTTTATAAATAGTTAATTTAGCGTAAAAATATAAATCTATATCAATAGTTAGGGTTGCTTCTCTAATAAAATAAGCTCTTCAATAAAATTTCGATCATTTGAAAGGCGAGGGATCTTGTTTTGGCCCCCAACCTTTCCCTTCTGTTCACACCATCTAAAGAAACTATTATTTTTAATTACGATAAGCTCAGGCTCGTTTAAGGTCGTGTTTTTATAACGTTTGGCTTCGTAGTCTGTGTTTACCTCCTGTAGAGACTTGTCTAGTACCTCCCTAAATTTAGAAATAGAGTTTGGCTCGTTGTTAAATTCGATTGCCCATTGGTGACTTCCATGTTTGGTCTCTGTAAAATAGACTGGTGCTGCAGTAAACTCCTTTATGTCTGCATCTGTGGCAATACAGGCCGATGTTAGTGCTTTTAGTGCATTTTCAATAATAACCTCTTCTCCAAAGGCATTCATAAAATGAGAAGTCCTACCAGTGATCTTAATCCGATGGGGATGGGTAGATGTAAATTTAATGGTATCTCCAATAATATATCTCCATAGCCCTCCATTAGTAGAGATCACAATTGCATAGTTTTTATCCTTTTCCACCTCTTCTAAAGTGATGGTTTCAGAATCTGTTCCATTAAATTTATCCATAGGAATAAACTCGTAAAAGATACCCAAATCAAGCATCAAAAGCATATCATCTCTAGAGAATACATCTTGAATAGCAAAAAAACCTTCAGATGCATTATACGTTTCAAGATAATGCATATTTGATGACGGTATTAGCTTCTTGAATTGTTCCTTATAAGGTGTAAAAGAGATCCCTCCATGTACAAATAGTTCAAGATTTGGCCATATCTCATTTAGGTTTGAATGGCCAGTATTCTCTAATATTTTCTGAAAAAGAACAAGATACCATGATGGTACTCCCGCAAAGGCCGTTACATCCTCTTTCAGTGAATGTTCTATGATGGCCTCCATCTTTTTATCAAATGCTTCAGTCAGTGTGACTTCTTTTGTTGGTGTGCGATATCGCTCTGTCCAGAAAGGGAGGTTTTCTATCATTACCGCAGATAGATCCCCGACCGATGCATTGCTATTCAAGGACGAGACCTTATGGCTTCCTCCAAGAGTTAGGGTTTTTCCTGCAAACACCTGGTTATGCGGGTTGTTTCTAAAATATATCGATTGTATATCTTTGGATGCTCGATAATGACACTCTTCTAGGGATTCTGAAGTGATGGGAATAAATTTACTCCTGCTTTGTGTTGTCCCAGAGGATTTTGCAAACCATCGCGTTTTACCACTCCATAATACATTCTCCTCCCCTTTTATTATACGTTCTACATAAGGTTTTATATCTTCGTAGAATTGTAGCGGTACACGAGACTTATATTGAATATAAGAGCTCATCGATGCATAACCATAGGTTTTCCCCCAAATAGTATGCTTGGCCCTATCCTTAAGGTGATCAAAGCACTGCTTTTGGATATCATCTCCATGGTGTGTATATCGATCGATCTCTTCTATTCTACGAGAATTGAACCAACTTAATAGTGTTTGTAGTAATGCCATATAGGAATAACATATTGGTTGACAATTCTAAAGATATTAAAAAAAAGTAAGTATTGTAATGAGGCTACTTTGGTTTTTTATGAAATTATTATAGCGTATGAACATTATTGATGCAATCTTAGGAGTCTTCTTAGTTTATGGAACATATCAAGGATATCAGAAAGGTTTTATTGTTGAGATAGCTACTTTCTTAGCCCTTTTTGTCGGAATATTCGGTTCTGCTTCACTTTCCCAATTAACAGAAGGTGTATTGGTCGATCAATTGAACTGGCATTCAGAATTTGTGGGACTCGTATCTTTTGTATTAACATTTATATTGTTGATCGTAGGAGTTCACATTTTGGCAAAACTACTCACAAAGCTGGCAGATATTATGATTCTTGGTTCTGTGAACTATGTCGCTGGGGCTGTCTTTGCATTGATTAAAATTGCTTTTATTCTAAGCCTTCTGTTAGTGGTTGCTGAAAAGTTTAAGCCTATTGATGATTTAGTAAATCAGCAGACCAAGAGTAGCTCAAAGCTTTATAAGCCGATAAAGCTTTTTGCACCTAGTGTGTTTCCTATGTTAGAACAAATTGATCCTAGGGAGCAGTGGGAAAAGCACCAGAAGACTATTCAGGAGACGATTCAAAAAACAAAGACCCAAGTTCAGAAAATTCAAAAGAAAACCAATAAGGTTGCAGATGAAGATCTAGATTTTGACGATTTGTAGATCTTTTTAACTGAAAAACAGTTAATTGGGGATTTTGTCTTAATAGGACGGTGAATGAAATGACTATTTTTGCGATTAAAGAAAGACTTAATAATATGAATTTTGTAGAAGAGTTAAAATGGAGAGGTATGATTCACGATATCATGCCTGGTACTGAAGAACAATTAAAAAAAGAGATGACTTCTGCATATGTTGGAATCGATCCTACTGCAGATTCGCTACATATTGGACACTTGGTTGGAGTAATGATGTTGAAGCATTTTCAGAATGCAGGTCACCAACCAGTTGTTCTTGTGGGGGGAGCTACTGGAATGATTGGCGATCCTTCTATGAAATCACAGGAGCGCAATCTCTTAGATGAAGAAACGCTGCGTCATAACCAAGCAGGTTTGAAGAAGCAACTTGTAAAGCTCTTAGATTTCTCTGATGAGAAAGAGAACAGAGCAATCATGGTGAATAACTATGATTGGATGAAAGAATTTTCATTTTTATCATTTATTCGTGATATTGGAAAACATATCACAGTGAATTATATGATGAGCAAAGACTCTGTGAAAAAACGTCTAGATGGAAGCAGTAAGACTGGATTATCTTTCACTGAGTTCACTTATCAGCTTGTTCAAGGAACGGATTTCCTTCACCTACACCGAGAGCTGAACTGTAAATTACAGATGGGGGGAAGTGATCAGTGGGGTAACATTACAACTGGCACTGAATTAATCCGTCGTATCGATAGGGGCGAAGCATTTGCATTAACTTGTCCTCTAATTACCAAAGCAGATGGTAAGAAATTTGGCAAAACAGAGAGTGGAAATGTTTGGTTAGATCCAGAGAGAACAACACCATATGCATTCTACCAATTCTGGCTGAATACATCGGATGAGGATGCAGAGAAATACATCAAGATTTTTACATTGTTATCTCAAGAAGAGGTTTCATCGTTAGTGGCAGAGCACTCGGAAGCTCCACACCGTCGTTTGTTACAACAGCGTCTTGCTAAAGAGGTAACAACTATGGTACACTCAGAGGAGGAGTACAATGCTGCTGTAGAGGCTTCTGCTATTCTATTTGGTAAAGGAACGCAAGAGCAACTACAGAAATTAGATGAGAGAACATTCTTAGCTGTATTTGAAGGAGTACCTCAATTTAAAGTATCAGTAGAGTTAATTAAAGAAGGGGTAGATGTAGTGTCATTGTTATCAGAGCACGCAGAAATTTTCCCCTCTAAAGGAGAACTTCGTCGTAGCATCAAAGGTAATGGTGTTAGTATCAATAAGCAAAAAGTCGCTTCTCCTGAAGTGGTTATTGACCCGTCTTATTTGATTGCAGATAAATATATACTTGCACAAAAAGGTAAAAAGAATTATTTCTTGATTATCACAGAATAAGTAGTAATGATATACATACAGAAGCGGTTGTGATTTATTTCATGATCGCTTTTTTATACCATTAGTTAGTGAAAATGAGATGTAACAATTGAATATTCAAAGATAGTAATATAGAGGTAAATCTAAGAAAGAGGATAAAATAGTATAAGTGCTTTCTCTGTTTCTGTGTGATTATCTTGATGAATCTACAAGAACTAAATCTAGACAACAAGATATAGCTATTTACAAAGAAAGACAACCCATCTGGATTGTCTTTCTTGTATTGTAAAACCAGAAGAGATTACTTCTTTACACGTTCATGGTAAGTTCCATCAGCAGTACTAATCTTGATAGTATCTCCTTCGTTAATGAAAAGAGGAACCATAATCTCAGCACCTGTTTCAATATTTGAACGTTTCAATGCAGTTGAAGATGCAGTGTTTCCTTTTTCACTTGGTTCTGCATAAGTTACAAGCATTTCTACATATGTAGGTAATTCCAATGTAAGAGGTGTCTCCGTTTCAGCGTGGAAGTTAATCTCTACAATTTGACCTTCTTTGATAAGTCCAGGGTTATTTACGAAAGATTCTTCAATTGAAACTTGTTCGAATGTCTCAGTATGCATGAAGTTGAACCCCATGTCATCTTTATATAAGAATTGATATGGACGACGTTCTACTCTTACAGTGTTAACTTTAACCCCTGCATTGAAAGTGTTTTCGATTACACGACCTGTCTTGACATTTTTAAGTTTCGTTCGAACAAACGCTGCACCTTTTCCAGGTTTAACGTGTTGAAATTGTATGATCTGAAAAAGCTGGCCATTGTACTCAATGCATAAGCCATTTTTAAAATCAGAAGTAGATGCCATCTGTATTAAAATTTATATGGTTATTTATCTAAATAAAATTATTTCCCTAAGATATTCTTTTTTGATTGAGTTACCACGAAATCTTTCAAGTAGAATGGTTCGAAGTATGCAACATCTTCAAAGTTTTGTTGTTGAAATCTAAGTTCTGATATAGGAGCAAGATAAGCGCTTGTAGCTTTAATATCCTCTGCAAAAATTGCATTGGGGTGGTTTAAAGCTTCCTTACATTTTTCTACTCCATTTCCCACAAAGACAACAGAATGTTGATTTAATATTCCACGATAGCTCTCGTGATCAATAATATCAGCCTTGATCGGGCGTTGGTTCTTATTGTCTTGATCGTAGAAAGCTGAAAACACTTCCATACGTCTTGCATCAATGAGAGAAGCATACCATATATTGTCTCTTGTATCTGTTGATGTTGCTGCATGGTGTGCCATAGCTTGTAAAGTGCTGATAGCGATCAGTGGAATCTTCGCGCCATAGCAGAGACCTTTGGCTACAGATACACCAATACGAAGTCCCGTATAGCTTCCTGGTCCAGATGAAACAGCAACAGCATCAAGATCTGTGGCCTTGATATCTGCTTCTTTTAAAATATCTTCGATGAAAACTGTTAATAGTTTTGCGTGATTTAGACCCTCTTTATTCTCTTTTATGTGAGTCACAACCCCATCTTTTGATAGGCAAACCGAGCAAATCTCTGTAGCAGTCTCAATATTTAAAATCAATGCCATAATGAGTTATTTTTTGCAAAGATGCCAAAAATCTGTCAAAAGTGTATAGCTTACGAAAATAGATGTTGAGAATACTTTGATCAATCTAATTTAGATTCGTATGTTGTTTCCCAGCTATCCCTTCTTTATCGTACATTACAAAATATAGCTGCCTCCATAAAGGTTTCCATTACTACTTTCCTTTTAGTAAACCAATATTTATAGATGTTATTTTAAATTCTGCATCTAGCCACTTCTTGTTATGATAATCTATGGGCCTGTAGCCTTCTAATTAATATAAAGATATTTTGTTAAATATGGATACAAAATACACTGTGTTAAACATCGCACTAATAATACGCTTCCTTTGTCCAAGCTATTGTTTAAATAAAAGGAAGTGTAAGTGGATTTTTGGCGCAAGTCACAGTTAATACGATGCTAAGATATTGCAAATGTTATTTGCAAATCATTTTTTCAAGAATCATTCTGTCCGTCTCTTGCATTCCTTGTGAGCCAATTTCTGCAACATTCGCAATGGTCTTTTCAACGTCATGGTCTATGATCCCATCGGTATCGCCGATGCATACATCATCTATTGCAAGTAGTGCCAACTGGATTGCTTGATTTACTGCTGCGGATATTTTTAATGAGCAACCAAGTTTAGCACCATCACAAATCATTCCGGTCAGACCTCCAGCCATATTCTGTATTGCAGCTTCAATTTGTTTGCAATTTCCTCCCATAAGGTAGGTGATTCCTGCACTTGCTCCTGTTCCAGCCACCATAGCGCCACATAGTGCACTAAGCTTTCCAAGTTTAGATTTGATATGGATTGTTACAAGATTACTAAGTGCTAATGCACGAATCATCTTCTCTTCACTCTTCATTAATCGTTCAGCGACAGCTACAATAGGAAGAGTTGCTGTAATTCCTTGATTTCCTGAACCAGTGGTTGTCATTACTGGTAGAGTACAACCTGCCATCCTTGCATCGGATGCAGCACAAGTTTTACTTTGTGCATAGTTGATTAATCCAGGAGACAAAATTCCTCTTTCCACATTTTCCATAACCTTTTTTCCAACCTGTAATCCATATTTATGGGTAAGCCCTTCTTTAGATACAGCAAGGTTCATCTCTACAGCATCTTTAAGGAATTCTAACTCTTCAATATCCGTTGAAACGGTAAATTCTAATATCCGCTTAATGGTTAATGGTGGCATCTTATCGTCGTCTGATGGATTGTGATCGTCCGCCTCTTCCCCTGCATGAATAGATATGGTTTCACAATTGACTTTTAGCTCATAGAATGAAGTGTGCTCTTTCTTGATGATAGCTGTCGCTGAATTGTCACCATTTTTACAGATACATTCAATGTATAACATCTCTGAAGTCTCTTTTTGCTCTACAGATACATTATCTCCTTCGACAAATTTCTTTGCTTCAGCTACATCCTCTTCCGAGGCATCTGCAAGGACTTCTAACTTCTTTTCCGATTTTCCTCCAAAAGCACCCATTGCAGCTGCAATAGGAATACCTCTCATTCCAGTTCCTGGAATACCTACGCCCATGGCATTCTTCAGAATATTTCGACTTACGCTAATGGTAATATGTGTTGGCTTACAACCGAGGAGTTCTGTTGCTTTAGCCGCAGCTAAGGCAACCGCAATAGGTTCTGTACACCCCATTGCTGGTGCTACTTCTGATTTAAGTAGCTCTAATATTTGATGTTGATAATACTTGTCCATAATGAAATAGTTGAGTCTTCTTATTTCATCAAAAATAGATAAAGCCGACTGATTTAATATTGTCTTTTCTCACTATTATATCTTATTTATAGTCAATTAACAGGGTGAAAAGGCTATATTTCATTGCTATTGACTAAGCTGCTTTCATTTGTTTCCTGCGGAAGATGGGTGTATCTTTGTTATACTATTTTTGCTTCAACAAAAGTTTTGCAACTGATTTTAATCTTTCACGATATGTATTTAAAGAAAAGCATCCTTATAGCACTTCTTGCAATTATTCTATTCTCATGCAAGGATAAAACTCCACAAGGAATTCTATCTCCCAACGAGATGGAGAAGGTGTTGGTTGATATTCATATTGCTGGAGGTCTTTATAACTCAAAATATGACCTCAAGTTAAACTACGATAATTTTGATAAAGATCTTTATTTGTCTGTACTTAAGAAACATCAAATCTCAGATTCGACTTTGGTTAGATCAATCTTCTACTATGGAGAACAGCCAGATATTTTTAATAAGATCTACGATCGAGTAATGAATGATATAAAGGTGAGAAACGAAGTCATCATCAATAAAATCAAGGAGATGCCAGACTCTATTAAGGGTGACTTTGATTTAGAATTAGAAGAAGAACTCGAATTGCAAAAGAACCTGTTAAAATGAGAAGGCTATCCGGACATTTCATCTTTCTTGGAGATGGTCGTATTCTTGAGAAGGGAATCGTTACATGCGATGAAGATGGGACTATAGTAGATATTCAAGATAATAATGGAGATCTAAAAGAAGCTGCCAATGTGGAATTCTACAGTGGTGTATTGATGCCTGGAATGGTAAATGCCCATTGTCACTTAGAGTTATCCGATACCAAGGGTATAATTCCAAGACATACTACTTTACCGGGTTTTATTCAACAGGTTATTAAGCTCCAAAGGGATACTCCTGAGAAGAGAAATGAGAAAGTTATAGCTGCAGATAGAATTATGTATAATTCTGGGATATCTGTTGTAGGTGATGTCTCTAATGGAGTAGATTGCTTTGAAGTGAAGAGAGGAAGCAAAATTCTATATCATACCTTTGTTGAGGCACTTGGTATGAATGAACATCGAGCAGAGGCGTCGTTTGGATATGTTGTGTCCGTTTATAATAGAGCCCAAGAGATGGGGCTTAACTGTTCAATTGTTCCTCATGCTCCTTATTCTGTTTCAAAAGCACTCATGTCCAAGATAAACTTATTTGATGAGAAGTCTATTATAAGTATTCACAATCAAGAGTCTGCTTCAGAGAATCAGCTATTTATCACTGGGGATGGTGATCTAGCTGATCATTTAAGTGACAATATTGGGATTAACATGGAGCAGTTCACTCCCTTAAAACAGTCGAGTATCCATTATCACGGAATGCAAATATCAAGAAATCATCCTCTTTTGTTAATTCACAATACCTATATGAATTTGGAGGATGTTGATTTTATTGTTGAGAGACATGGTATGAAAGATTTGACCTTAGTTCTTTGTCCGAAGTCAAATCTATATATAGAAAATCAACTGCCCAATGTCCCAATGTTTATGAATAGAAACATGTCATTGGCGCTAGGAACTGATAGCTTGGCGTCTAACGACTCTTTATCTTTGGTTGAAGAGATGAAGATTATTCAGAACAACTTTCCTAATATAGCGTTGAATAGTTTGATTGAGATGGCTACAATTAATGGAGCAACAGCACTGCAACAGGATAAAATATATGGCTCTATTGAGGTTGGTAAACGTCCAGGTATTGTCCATTTGAAATCTGTTGATCTAAGAAATCTACGGTTGACAAAAGATAGTAGTAGTGTAAGAATCATTTGATCTTAAAATAGAAAATAATATGGCAACTTTCTTGTTTGATAAGACCATCTTTGGTCCAATAAAAAGTCGTCGCTTAGGGATCTCTTTAGGTGTAAACCTTCTTCCTATCGATGAAAAACTTTGTTCGTTTGACTGCATCTATTGTGAATGTGGTTGGACGCCAAAGAGTAGAGAGAAGAAACCGATTATTCCAACGGTAGAAGAGGTCAAAGAGCGTTTGGAGAAACAACTCCAAAAGATGACAGAAGAGGGGGAACTTCCAGATGTAATTACTTTCGCTGGAAATGGTGAACCTACCCTTCACCCTCATTTCAAAAAAGTTATCGAGGATACGATTATGCTTAGAGATAAGTATTGTCCTAAAGCAAAAGTTGCAGTGCTTACGAATAGTACTACTAGTCATCGTAAACAGGTTGTTGAGGCTTTAAATATGGTAGATGATAATATCATGAAGCTTGATGGAGGAAATGAAGAGATTATACGAGCTATCGATCAACCTGTAGGTCCGTTTGATATTAATGATACTATCGACAGATTAAAACAATTTGATGGAGATCTAATTATACAGACTCTATTTATGAGAGGTGTATTTAATGGTAAAACTGTCGATAATACGACCAAAGAAGAGATAGAGGCATGGGTTGAATGTATAAAGAAGATTCATCCACGTCAGGTAATGATCTACTCTTTGGATAGAGATACTCCTGCACAAGGATTGATAAAGGTTAAAAAGGAGGAGTTAGAAGAGATAGCTACCTATATTCGGGAAAAGCTAGATAAAGATATTCGCATCACCGTAAGCTGATAAGAATAATATGTTTTAATTTAGAATAGCCACCTCGTTGTATTTTCAAGAGGTGGCTATTTTTATCTGAAATCTAGGAAAACTATTTTCTTTCCGTTTTTACCTTTTTTGTTTCGGGACGAAATTTATTTCTCAGGGATACTTGATGAATCAAGTTGGTTGCAACATCTTGGAAGGCCATGGAAATTGGATAAGAATCGTTCTGAGCAATTGGTTCTCCTTTATCTCCTCCCTCTCTAATTCCTTGTACAATTGGGATCTCTCCTAAGAATGGAATTTTAAGCTCTTCTGCAGTCCTTTTTCCTCCATCTTGACCAAAGATATAGTACTTGTTCTCTGGTAGCTCCTCAGGGGTAAACCATGCCATATTTTCAACAAGTCCAACTACCGGAACATCAATAGATTTTGAAGTAAACATATTTACTCCTTTAACCACATCTGCAAGGGCTACGTCTTGTGGTGTGGTAACGATTACTGCACCTGTAACAGCCACAGTCTGTACCAAGGAAAGGTGAATATCAGAAGTCCCAGGAGGTAGATCTATTAGAAGATAGTCTAATGCACCCCAATCCCCTTCTTTGATTAGTTGCTTTAATGCATTGGAAGCCATAGGACCTCTCCATACTGTTGCTTCATTCTTGTTCACAAAAAATCCAATGGAAAGAAGTTTAACGCCATACCTTTCGACTGGAACAATCAGCTCTCTACCATCTACTACATTTGCAACAGGACGAGCATCTTCGCATCCAAACATCTTAGGAATGGAAGGACCAAAGATATCTGCATCGATCAAACCAACTCTCTTTCCTTGTTTTGCAAGTGCAACTGCCAAATTCGATGCAACTGTTGATTTACCAACGCCACCTTTCCCTGATGAGATCGCAAGAATGTTTTCTACGTTAGGAAGTACTGGTGCTTCCATTCGATGCATCGCTTTAGGGGTGATTTTTATTTCATAGCCTTCGCCTAACGCTTTCTCTATAGCTTCCCCACAGGCTTGACCAATAATTTGGATTTGTGGATCATTATCTCTTTGGAACACAAGTGTAAAAGAGATGCGATTTCCTGCAATACGAATCTCCTGAACCATGTCCATCTGCACGATATTCTCTTTCTGGTTTGGATAAGAAACCTGAGTAAGTATCGTTGTGATATCTTTAGGTGTAACAGCCATAATATGTTTTTTTATCTGAAGTAATCGGATCAAAGAATTCTTTGTGAGCGATTGCTTCAAAGAAAGTTTATATGAATACAAAGATAAATAAAAGAGTGAAAAGTCTTTCTTCTTCAACGTCTATATTTTGATGAATCACTTACATGCCCATATCGTGTATAAATTCGATGAAGTTCACTTATGAAGAAATTGTCATTTATAGAATAGATTATAATATTATGTTTATAATAAATCTATATAAGAAGTTCTAAGAATTAGAGGAGAGTTAAGATTAATGAAGTATAAAAATAAAAAAAGGGAGACAATGATATGTCTCCCCACCCCTTAGAAACGCAATGCTTAATTTTGAACACTTTTCATATATTAATACTTTTTATAGTAAAAGGTACCCTTGTGAAAATAGAAAAAATAAAAGAAAAATATGTTTTTGTTTCTAACTAGTTGATAATTAGAAATAATAAATCTACGATTATTGTGTTTTTTTTACAATAATTCGTAGGTATAATGGGCTTTAGTGATAATTCTACCTCGTAAACTCATTATTTGTTGTCAAATAGATGATGTAATACATGATATTATAAGATAAAATAATCACAGAGTTTTTTTTATCTTAGAAGGTGCACACAATGTTACATGTATTTGTTTCCGTTAACAATAATGTATGCTATTTAAAATATCGTTTTAAGGATCTCCTTTGTGTTATCAGCCAATCCATAGGTGTAAAGATGGAGTGAAGGAACGTTCCGATCGATCAACTCTTTTGCTTGGTGTATAGCCCACTCCGTCCCAACTTGCAAAGCATCACTATTGGTTTTACAATGTTGAAGTTCTTTAGCAAGTGCTTCTGGTAGATCTAGACTAAATACACGTGGTATTAGAGAGAAGTGAATCTTTTTAGAAAGAGGCTTTAACCCCGGAATAATTGGAACGGTGATCCCAATGTCCCTACATTTTTCTACAAAGTCGAAGTACTTGTTGTTATCAAAAAACATTTGGGTTACAATGTAGTCTGCTCCTGCATCCACTTTCCTTTTGACATTCTCTAAATCAAAGTTTAGGTTTGGTGCCTCAAAATGTTTCTCTGGATAACCAGCTGCACCAATACAGAAATCGAGAGGTGTCTTATTTTTAAGGTCTGGATCAAGATATTTCCCTTCTCTGATATCTGCAATCTGCTCAACAAGATCCACAGCATATTTATGACCATCTTCCTGTGGTTTAAATAAATTCTCCGTTCTGAGACTATCTCCTCTTAATGCAAGTATATTCTTGATCCCAAGAAAATTGAGGTCTAAAAGCATATTCTCGGTCTCTTCTTTAGAGTATCCCGCACATAGCACATGTGGAACGACAGGAACATTGAACTTATGCTGAATAGCTGCAGCAATGGCTACTGTTCCAGGGCGTTTACGAACCGTTCTTTTCTGAAATACACCATCTGATATCTCTTTGTATTCGATTTCATCTCGGTGGGTTGTAAGGTTTATATATTGAGGATCAAACTCCATTAACTCGTCAATAGTTCGATAGAGTCTTGAAGCATCTTGCCCCTTTAATGGAGGCAAGAGTTCAAATGAGAATAATGTCTTTTTACTTTGATTTATCTTTTCTATTACTTTCATCTTGTGTGAGTCGTTGAGTTAATATCAAAGCTATCTGTCCATCTATTTTAGGTAATGCTTATTTGAAAAGAGCTTTAAGATCCTTGGATGCTTTATCAATTTCTCTTTCTACTTTTGAAATAGGATTATTAAAATGAAAGAAATAATCCAGTGTGTACATTGTACAAATACCTAAAAGGAATGCGATAACTAAATTCTTTGGTTGCTTTTTCATTTGTAATTTATGTTTGTTGACAAATATTTTTCCGTGTCAAATAAACATAAATTCTTTTGTTTTGTATAATATTCTACCTGATCCTTCTCTATATTTCCTAAAGAAAAGTATTTTGATTCGGGGTGTGCAAAGTACAATCCGCTCACCGATGCTTTGGGATACATAACAAAGTTGTCGGTTAAAGTTATGCCAGTGTGTTTCTCTACCTCAAGTTGATCAAATAGAATTGCCTTTTCGGAGTGCTCAGGACATGCTGGATAGCCAATTGCTGGGCGAATACCTTGATATTTTCCTTGATGAATCTCTTTCATAGAGAGGGATTCATTTTTTGCATACCCCCATATCTCGGTTCTCACTTTTAAGTGAACATATTCTGCCAAGGATTCTGCCAATCTATCGGTTAATGTTTCCAAAAGTATTGCGTTATAATCGTCAAAATCTTCTTTGAAACCATTACACAATGCATCTATACCAGTACCTGTTGTAACTGCAAATGCACCAACATAGTCTATGGTATCTCTAATAATAAAGTCTGATAAACATAGATTAACTCCATCTTCTCCTGTATCGTTTTGCTGTCTTAAAAAATAGAAGCTTTGCTCTTTATTCTTACTATTGGTATTTAGAAGATCTATATGGTTCCCTCTGTTTATTGTAGGCCAGATACCCACCACAGCCTTTGGGTGTATCCATCTCTCATCACTTATTTTTTCGAGCATTGCTAAAGCATCATGATATAACTTGGTAGCCTCCTCTCCTCTTTCGGGGTGTTCTAAAATGGAAGGAAAATGTCCTTTTAATCCCCATGCATGAAAAAAGAAACTCCAATCAATATATGGAAATAAGGTCTTGACCTCAATATCGTTTAGAGGAGTAATACCCAACTTTTTTGGTTTGTATTGATGTTTTGAATCAACTTCTAAGGCTCTCTTATTTGCTTCCCCAAACGATAAATATTGTTTCGATTTATTCAGATAGCGAGTTCTCACATCGTTATATTCTTTCTCTACCTCTTGTAGAAATTCGTTGTCATTGGCTACAATCTTCTTTGCAACAGGAACCGTTCGTGAAGCATCTTTTGTATAGATGATTGGAGCACTATATTGAGGAGCAATCTTCACTGCTGTGTGAATCTTAGAGGTGGTTGCACCACCAATCAAAACAGGAAACTTAAGTCCTTTACGCTCTAGTTCTGTTACGACATGAATCATCTCATCTAGTGATGGTGTAATAAGTCCACTTAACCCAATCATATCCACTTGATTTTCTATGGCACTAGAAATAATGTCTTCGGCCTTTACCATTACGCCCAAGTCTATCACCTCAAAATTATTACAAGAGAGAACCACCCCAACAATATTCTTTCCGATATCATGTACATCGCCTTTTACTGTTGCCAGTAACACTTTGGGCTTATCGCGACTCTGCTTATTCTGTAAAGCTTGTTCTTCTTTGATAAATGGGGTTAGCCAAGCGACAGCTTTTTTCATGACACGTGCGGATTTAATCACTTGTGGTAGGAACATCTTCCCTGATCCAAATAGATCTCCCACCTTGTTCATCCCATCCATCAAAGGTCCCTCTATAATTTTTAGTTTAGATGGATATTGCACCGCAATCTCTTCTAGGTCTTCTATAAGATAGTCCGTAATCCCTTTCACTAAAGCATAAGTCAATCGTTCATCTACAGGTGCTTCTCTCCAAACCTCTTTAATTGATTCTGTCTTGTTTGTACCCTGAATTGTTTGCGCATAGTTAATAAGATTCTCTGTTGCATCTTTATGATGATTCAATACCAAGTCTTCTACTTTATCTAGTAGCTCTTTAGGTATGTTATCATATATTTGCAACATACTTGGATTCACAATCCCCATATCCATCCCAGCTTTAATGGCATGGAAAAGAAACACCGAGTGTATTGCCTCTCTAACGACATTGTTTCCTCTGAATGAGAAAGAGATATTCGAAACGCCTCCACTTACTTTGGCTGAAGGAAGATTTGCTTTGATCCATGAGACAGTTTGAATGAAATCTACCGCATAATTATTATGCTCTTCCATTCCTGTTCCAATAGTCAAGATATTGGGATCAAAGATGATATCTTCTGGTGGGAAACCTACTTTCTCTACCAGAATCCTGTAGGCACGCTCACAGATTTCTATCTTACGCTCATAAGTTGTTGCTTGCCCCTCCTCATCAAACGCCATCACCACGACTGCTGCACCATAGTATTTGATGCTATTGGCATGCTGTATGAATTCATTCTCGCCTTCTTTAAGACTAATTGAGTTTACAATACCTTTCCCTTGTATACATTGTAGCCCAGCTTCAATCACTTCCCATTTAGAAGAATCTATCATGATCGGCAGTCTTGCAATCTCAGGTTCTGTCATCATTAGATTCAGAAAATGAGTCATTTCGCTTACCCCATCAAGCATTGCGTCATCTAGATTGATATCGATGATTTGTGCACCACCTTCTACTTGATCTCTTGCAATGGACAGAGCCTCTTCATATTTCTTTTCTCTAATCAGTCTAGCAAACTTTCGTGATCCTGCCACATTAGTTCTCTCCCCAATATTGACAAAATTGGTTGTAGTGTTAATATTCAACGTTTCAAGACCTGATAATTTTAGTTTGCTTTTTGCCTCTTTGAGTTGATGTGGTTCACTATCCTTACATAGATCAGCAATCGCTTGTATATGTTCTGGAGTTGTACCACAACATCCTCCTACTATATTAACTAGTCCCTGTTTAATGAATGGTTGAAGCTGCTTTTTCATCTCCGATGGCGTCTCATCATACTCTCCTAGTTCATTTGGCAACCCTGCGTTAGGATATACAATAACTGGTGTGGACGAAACTTTTGATAACTCATTTATATATGGGAGTAGTGCTTCGGCTCCAAAGGAGCAGTTTAATCCAAATGCTGTGATAGGATGGTGTTGCAGAGACGTGACAAAAGCTTCAATATTCTGTCCAGAAAGTGTTCTTCCTGAAGCATCCGTAACAGTACCTGATACGATGATTGGAAGCTCTATTTTCTTATACTCCATAGCATAACGAATGGCATGAAGTGCCGCTTTAGCATTTAATGTATCAAAAATCGTCTCTACTATAAATAGATCAACCCCTCCATCAATAAGTGCGACAGCTTGTTCAAAATAGACATCCTTTAGCTCATTGTAGGTAATGGCTCTATATGCTGGATTGTTAACGTCTGGAGACATCGATAACGTTTTATTGGTAGGGCCAATGGCTCCAGCAACAAACTTATTCTTATTCCCACATGCTTTAATGGCAGTTTTGGCAACCTTAACAGCAGAGAGGTTTATCTCTCGAACATAATCTTCTAAACCATAATCTTGTTGAGAAATACGATTGGCATTAAAGGTATTTGTTTCAATAATATCTGCACCAGCATCTAAGAATGAGGTGTGTATTTCTTGAATCACTTGTGGTTGTGTGATACTTAGGATGTCGTTATTTCCTTTTATCGATTGGGGGAAATCTGGAAACAATTCTCCTCTAAAATCTTCTTCATCAAGGTTGTATCGTTGAATCATAGTCCCCATTGCTCCGTCAAGTATGAGTATACGATCTCGCAATAGTTGATCTATTGTTGCTTTCATATTATGTGTATGGTTCTAATGTTTCTGGTGTAGATAACCAAACAACGTCTATCATCAAGAGGTGTCATAGCAATCTGAATATTTTAATAGAAGCTTCTTTAGCTTAAATAGTGGAGGGTGTAGTAATCTAGCGCATGCAGCGCATACGTGTATTGGAAGAGTTGTTATGTTTCAAAAGAAATCGTATAACTAGATGTCTTTTCATGATGTTTTTTTTATTCAATAGTGAATGATTACAATATTAGTAGATAATGTTTTAATTTGCAATGAATTTAAATGAAATAGTATTAATTGGGTGATTTTTAACTGTAAGATAATATTGGAATGGATATTCATTATCTTCGTGTAATAACCTCGAATATCTTTATCTATTTGTCAAATAGATAAGATATTCATAATGTAAGCTCTATTTATGTGGGAATTAAACTACGCCTTATTGTTATTAAATCTATTGGGTTTTATTGTGTTGATAGTCTTTATCTGGTTCTTAAGAAAGCGAATAGCTAAACAAAAGCAGAAAGATAATAATTTTGTGAGGGTGATAACCTCCGTCATTTCTCATGATATACGAACTCCCATCATGTCGCTTGACTCCATTATTGAATTTCTTGAAGATGAGAACTTGCCAAAAGAGGAGAGACGAGAGATTCTTATACGTATGAAAGAGTCAACTCGAGGAATATCAAACTTGGTTCATGATATGCTTAATTGGATAAACCTTTCCAATGGGAAAGTAATACTCACTCCCCTAGAGGTTGATATTGTAGAAGAACTTAGGTTGTATACTAATGAGTGTATCCGGTTTTGCCCCATCAACAAGGATATTCATATTACCTTTCATAGTTCCCTTGAGAGTCTCCACGCTAATGTAGATATGAAGATATTAAGAACAATTTATCGGAATATTATTACCAATGCATTCAAATATTTACCCAAACATGGAGAGGTTAAATGTTGTATATCCGAAATCCATGATAAGGTGGTCATAGAGATTAAGGATAATGGATGTGGGATGAGTGCTAAGCAGGTCGCCCTCTTAACAAGAGAAAATAGAACGGTTAGGTATATCGAAACATTAGATCAGGGAGTGGGTATTGGTCTACAAATATGTACGTATTTTGTAGATCTTATGAATGGGGAATTAAAAATTAATTCACAAAAAGATATAGGGACCACCTTTACGATTATATTGAATAAAAACAATGGACAGTAAAAAAGATTACTGCCCATTGATTGCTATTTGTTTTTATATATTGAGGTAATTATCCACACTTTGAAGATCCACAGTCTTTACAAATAAGACATCCCTCTTGGTATATTACATTCGTTGATTTACAAGATGTACAAGTGGCTCCTGATTTCGTTCCATTAGGTATATATTTCTTCAATGCACGAGAAACTCCGACTTTCCATGAGTTAATTGTCTCGTTGTCAAACTGAAGACTAGATACAAGATCTACAACATTGGTAATAGGCATACGATGACGCAATACACTCGAAATAAGTTTTGCATAGTTCCAAAACTCTGGATTGAATTTGTGTGATAGTCCTTCAATGGTTGTCTTAATACCACGTTTGTTTGAATATTGGAAGTCATAGCGACTGTTCCCTTCTTCATCCTTATTCTTGATGATCAAGCCGGTGGTGACAGCACGAGGAATTAAAAGTCCATCTTCATCATCTAACAAACCTGTAAAGATCTCATAAGGAACTTCATCGATAAGTCCGATAAATGCAATCCACTTCTCTTTATTGTTTTGGAAACGAACAACTTCTGCGACTAGCTCTTTAGGCCTTTGTGTTGGTTTCTTATCTGTTTTCTTTTCTTTCTCTGTTGCCGAAACAAGAACTCCTGATCGCGATCCATCACGATATACTGTAATTCCTTTACATCCACTCTCCCATGCTGTGAAATACAACTCACTTACCAACTCTTCTGATACATCATTGGGAAGATTGATCGTAACCGAAATAGAGTGATCGACATACTTCTGGATAAGACCTTGCATACGAACTTTTTCTACCCAATCCACGTCATTAGATGTTGCTTGGTGGTATGGTGATTTTGCAATAAGTTCGTCTAGTTCCTCATTTTGATATCTTTTGGATGTGTCGATATTGTTAATTCGCATCCACTCTAAGAATTTATGATGAAATACGATATACTCTTCAAAAGAGTCTCCCACTTCGTCAACGAAATCCACATGTGCATCTTTGTCATTAGGATTTACTTTTCTACGACGTTTGTACACAGGCATAAATACCGGCTCGATACCCGATGTTGTCTGTGTCATCAAACTTGTGGTTCCCGTTGGTGCAATAGTCAACAATGCTATGTTACGACGACCATATTTCTCAAGGTTTGTAGCGAACTCTTTAGACTCGCTCTTTAAACGCTGAATAAATGGATTCTGTGTCTCTCTTTTTGCATCATATATTGTAAATGCACCTCTGTCTTTTGCCAACTCAGTGGATCCAATATATGCATTAATTGCAAGTGTCCTTTGTACTTCAACCGCAAAATCAGTCGCATCCTCAGAACCATATCTCAAACCAAGGGCTGCAAGCATATCTCCTTCGGCAGTGATACCAACACCCGTACGTCTACCCTCTTCAGCCTTACGTTTAATGTTGGCCCACAAGTTCCTTTCGGTCCTTTTTACCTCTTCTCCTTCTGGATCATTGTCAATCTTTTTAATGATGGCATCAATCTTCTCTAACTCAAGATCAATGATATCATCCATGATTCGTTGTGCATGTTTTACATGTTTAGCAAACAGTTTGAAGTCAAACTTCGCTTCTGGTGTAAACGGATTATTTACGTAAGAATAAAGATTGATGGCAAGTAGTCTACAACTATCATAAGGACAAAGAGGAATCTCTCCACATGGATTAGTAGATATAGTTTTATATCCTAGATCGCTGTAACAATCTGGCACCGATTCTCTAGTAATAGTATCCCAGAATAGTATTCCTGGCTCTGCTGATTTCCATGCATTGTGAACAATCTTATCCCAAATCTCTTTTGCATTTGCCTCTTTGGTGAAAGAAGGTTGTTTCGAATCAATAGGATATTGTTGCATATAGGGAACCCCGTCTTTTACGGACTTCATAAAATCATCATGGATCTTTACAGAAACATTCGCTCCGGTGATACGCCCCTCTGTCATCTTTGCATCAATAAAACTCTCCGAATCCGGGTGTTTTACCGAAACAGATAACATCAGCGCTCCACGACGACCATCTTGAGCGACCTCTCTGGTTGAGTTCGAGAATCGTTCCATAAATGGAACAATACCTGTAGAAGTAAGTGCAGAGTTCTTAACAGGTGATCCTGCTGGACGAATGTGAGATAAATCATGACCTACACCACCACGACGCTTCATTAACTGAACTTGTTCTTGGTCCACTTTCATGATCCCACCATATGAATCAGATGGTCCACTCTCGCCAATTACAAAACAGTTTGAAAGAGAAGCGATCTGGAAGTTATTTCCAATTCCTGTCATTGGACCACCCTGTGGTACCAAATATTTGAATCCTTTAAAAAGATCAAATATCTTTTCCTCTGTAAGAGGGTTATTATATTTGTTCTCCACTCTAGCTATCTCTTTAGCTAGGCGCTTATGCATATCGTTCGGATTTTGCTCGTATATGTTTCCAAATGAATCTTTTAGAGCATATTTGTTAACCCACACTCTGGCAGCAAGGTCATCTCCTTTAAAATATTCTAGCGACGATTGAAATGCTTCTTCGTTCGTGTAAGTTTTTTTAGACGTCATAGTTTCTTTTACGTCAATGTCTCTCAATTCCATGATGAATAATTAAAAATGTTGACATTTCTGCAACAACAAGAGGTCGCGTTCTAACCCCTATTTAAATTTGCGTTGCAAGGTACATTAAAAATACAATCGAGAGTAAACTTTTGTTCAGATAATTTTAAAAAGTTATCAACGTTTTATTGCTATGTTCCTAATAAACAACTAGTTGGGTTATTGAAAAACTTTGAAAGTTAACAGAAAATGAAATTTTTGACAAAAAACAGGTCTGAAAATTTTGTCTTTGAAGTATATTGTTTTAACTTATAGAATCCTTAAATAATAGCCAAATTATACTAAAAAGTTTCTTTTAAAATAACATCGGTAGCACCTGTGTTTTCTGCAACATATTTTCTGCAAATAGTTGATGCTGACTGCAATGAATCACTAGATTCTAGTAGATGATTAATTGTGCCTTTGACTTCGTCTTTATTATGTACATTAAAAGATCCTTTTAAATCAATTAAGTCGACAGCTTCTTTAAATTTTGAGTGTTTTGGGCCAAAAACAATAGGAGCTCCAAAGGTTGCTGCTTCTAAAATATTGTGAATACTCTTTCCAAAACCTCCTCCTACGTAGGCGATATCTGCATACTTGTAAAGACTCGTAAGATAGCCATATCCATCTGCTATAATGATATCGAATTGGGATGGATCTTCCTCTTTTAGATTACTGAAGAAGACACTCTTCTTGGTTAGCCTATCTTTTAGTGATAAGATGTGTGACTCACTCACTTCATGAGGCGCAATAATCCATTTGATATTTTTTGACTCATTGACATAATCTAAAAGAACCGCTTCGTCTTCTGGCCACGTACTGCCACAGACAATCACTTTCTGATTTTGTTTGAAAGTCTCTACTAGTGGAAGATCATTAGCCGTAAGTGCTATATCATGAACACGGTCAAAACGAGTATCTCCAAGGATCTGTGTATTGTGAATGCCTATCGATTGAAGTAGATCTTTCGATATTTCGTTCTGTAGATATAAAAACGTGAAGTTATGCAAGATCCTGGCATACCATTTCCCATAAGGTTTAAAGAAAATCTGTGAAGGACGAAAAATACCTGAAACAAGATAAGTATCAATGGACCTCCTATGAAGTTCATTTAAGAAATAGTACCAAAATTCATATTTGATGAAATAAGCCTTGCGAATATTTATTGTCGACAGTAATCGTTGGGCATTCTTCTTAGTATCTAAAGGAAGGTAAAGAACAACATCTGCCAATTCAAAATTCTTTCGTACTTCATATCCTGAAGGGGAAAAGAATGTTACAAGAATCTTTTGACTGGGATCTTTGGCTTTAATTCTTTCAATCAGTGGCCTTCCTTGCTCAAACTCTCCAAGAGATGCACAGTGAACCCATATATACGAGCTGTTAGGATCTACTTGCTGATTGAGATGTGCCCAGACCTCTTTTCTACCTTTAACCCATTTCCCCGCTTTTTTATTCGATAGCGAAACAATGTGAGCTAGCATATAATAAAGATAGATGCTTAAATTGTAAAAGAATTTCATTATATATATTAGTCTTGTAATCTTATTATTTATAGATACCTATTATTCTACAGAACTTTCATACCCCTGATCGATTATGAGGCCGTTCCCTAATGCTGCTTCCACTGCAAGACGATCGCAGTTCTCATTCTCAATATTATTGGCATGGCCTTTTATCCAAACCATCTTTACTTGGTGTTTAGCATACAACGGTAATAATCGCATCCATAAATCAGCATTCTTCTTGTCTTTAAATCGTTTCTTGACCCAACCAAATACCCACTTCTTCTCAATAGAATCTACCACATATTTAGAATCTGAGTAGACCACTACATTAAGTCCTTCCCTCTTCAACGCTTCAAGTCCAACAATCACAGCAAGCAGCTCCATTCGATTGTTCGTGGTCTTTCTAAAGCCTCCAGACATCTCTTTGCGATGTTGCTTGTACATGAGAATAGTTCCATACCCTCCAGGACCAGGATTACCTCTAGAAGCACCATCTGTGTAGATTACTACCACATCATTCTGATTCATATTCAATATAATAGTAGGCAATGATATTAATCTAAGCCTATTGATTTGACGGCAAATTTAATACAATGACAATAAATATAATAGGTTTTCTTGATCCATTCTAGAATGGAAGCCATTTTTTACTCATATCTACTTGAATAACACCATGTCGAAACAGCATAAAATAGATGATTGCTCATCTACATGGGATGGAACCACACCTTGATCTGTTTAATAAGAGTGCCATTCACTCCTCTTTAGTTGTCCATATTGCTCTTCGCTAGATTTCACCCAGAGACCATAACTGTAGTATAATTACTACAATAATCTAAATAAATTAGACAACGACATCAAGATAGAATACATCCTGAATAAGTATCGTATTCACATAGCCTATGGAATATATTCAGACCGCTCGTTCACAGTATTATAAACCATGTTTCGAAAGAATTTGTTTTACTCCATCTCTACATCTAGCTATACATCACCTAATCGGGTTTTAGAATGAGAACATTTGATTTTACTACATAAGTAGCCCAAACAGAGTTAAATCCACACTCCCTTCTAGTGGACATATTGGTGTGGATAGTTTGGCTGAAAGATCACTTGCCTGGACGGTGTAAAATTAACTCTGTCTAGATGCTCCTCCTATTATAGGTAATTTCGAACTATATAACCCCGACATAATCCGTACTTAATCTATCCCTAATCTATCCATAATCCGTCGATTCGTCATGGTTTGACCATCATTTATCCATGGTTCCTCCATCCATTTCATATTTTGGGTGAAGGAACCATGAAGGAAGCTTGAAGGAACCATGAATAATCGACGGATTAGGGATAGATTAGGGATAGATTAGGTACGGATTATGTACAGATTAGGTCGGGGTTTGGTCAGGGGTATATATAGGAGTGGATGGTGTTCAGCATAAATGGGCATAGGGGGATGGTTATTGAATCGAGGTAAAATTATCAGCCGAGATATAAATGGAGAGTAAGGTTAGATTAGGTCTCGTGGGTAGTGTAAATTAAACTCTGTCAGTGTTATTTTTATGTGGTGGTTTAAATGTTTGCAAGAGAGTGTGAAATTAGATTAGGTCTCGTGGTTTAAATGTTTGCAAGAGAGTGTGAAATTAAATCAGTCTCGTGGTCTTTATAATTTTAATCGAAGTTAAACCTCAAGAGGCATTATTCAGTTTTTGGTTCCTTTATCTCAGATTTTATCCATTGGATATTTCGTCTGATCTGTTTTAGTCCTGCTCTCATGATGGCACTAGAACGGTACTTCTTTTTAAAGGTTCCATTGGTCATCTCTTCCCAATAAGATTCTGTGTAACACTCTTTGGTTATGATCGGATCGAATGCCTCTATTTTTGTTGGCGTTGCGTTTTGTACATTCCATGGGCATACATCTTGGCAGATATCACAGCCATAGAGTCTGTTCTGTAGTTTTCCTTTGATTTGTTCTGGTATCTCGTTTCCTCTGTATTCTATCGTGGCATAAGAAAGGCATTTTCGAGCATCTACCTTTTGGGGTGCATATATAGCTTGTGTTGGACAAGCGTCGATGCAGCGGGTACATTTGCCGCAGTAGTTCTTAGTGTATTTTTGATCGTATTGAAGGGATTGGTTTAATAGAATTTCTCCTATGAAAAAGAATGATCCATGTTCTTTGGAGATGACATTCCCATTTTTCCCAATCCATCCCAATCCAGCTTCTACAGCCCATGCTCTGTCTAATACTGGAGCAGAATCGACGAATAGCCGACCATTGGCTTTTGGAATTAGTTCTTGAATATAAAGAAGCAGTTGGTGCATCATATCTTTCATAATATAATGGTAGTCTTTACCATAGGCATATTTAGATATGACCCATTGGTTCTCTCTTTCTTGATTTTCTTTGGGGAAGTAGTTTAATAGAACTGATATGATGGATTGTGTTCCTTCTTCTAGAAGAGATGGGTTGGTTCTTTTTTCCAGGTTGTTTTCCATGTAAGACATCTCTCCATGGCGTTTCTCTTTGAGCCATTCTATAAGCTTTGGTTCCTGCTCGTTAAGATGTTTAGATTTGGAAAAACCACATTTCAGAAATCCTATTTCAATTGCTCTTTGCCTAATTTTATCTGTAATATTTTCGATGGT
>JAONJW010000028.1 GCA_028377305.1 Prolixibacteraceae bacterium
AGAGTGCTTCACTAGACAAGTATTTACAAGAAATAGGTAAAGAGGAGCTTATTACCGTTGAAGAAGAAGTAGAATTGGCTCAACGGATAAAAAAAGGAGACCAAGCAGCACTAGAAAAACTTACTAGAGCTAACTTGAGATTCGTTGTATCTGTTGCCAAGCAGTATCAAAACCAAGGATTAACACTTCCTGACCTTATTAACGAAGGAAACCTAGGTTTGATCAAAGCTGCTGAGAAATTCGACGAAACACGTGGATTTAAATTTATCTCCTATGCAGTATGGTGGATTCGTCAATCTATCCTACAGGCATTGGCAGAGCAATCACGTATCGTTCGTCTACCTCTTAATCAGGTAGGATCTCTAAACAAGATCAACAAGGCATTCTCTAAATTTGAACAGGAACACGAAAGAAAGCCTTCTCCAGAAGAGCTTGCGGAAACGTTAGATCTTCCTGCAGACAAGGTATCAGATACACTTAGAGTTTCTGGTAGACACGTCTCTGTAGATGCACCTTTTGTCGATGGTGAAGACAATAGTTTATTAGATGTACTAGTAAACGATGATTCACCAAACGCAGATAGAAGTTTGATTGGAGAATCTCTTGCAAAAGAAATAGAACGTTCATTGGCAACTCTTACAGAAAGAGAAGCGGATATTATTCGTATGTTCTTCGGTATTGGATGTCAAGAAATGACACTAGAAGAAATTGGAGAACGATTCGGTTTAACAAGAGAGCGTGTGCGTCAGATCAAAGAGAAAGCAATTAGACGATTGAGACATACCTCAAGAAGTAAGCTACTAAAAGGCTACTTAGGATAAGTTGTCAAATACAGATATTACAAAAAGGCCATCATTTAATGATGGCCTTTTTTGTGCTTCATCACTATAAATATCTTTTCGATCTACTACCTACCATTATAATCAATTAAAATTCGATTTTATTGTTTGCATGAAGCCTTAATAACAAAGCTAGACTTCTTTGTAACTAGATTAAAGTCTTTATCTTTATACTAGAGAATCAAGCTTGATTTTAGCAGATAGACACAATTTATTCATTAGGGGATACAGAGCCCGCTCGTAAATAAAAAGATAGCCTAAAAACTATTTTTCTACTTTTGCCTAATATTTTAACTCTTTTCTTTGATCCAAAAGATTCTTAAACTGCGATTATCCTATTAATTCCCTTTTCAGCCATATTAATAGAACACCAACACCTTTATATCAAATATGGATCATCAAAACATTAATATCTGTTTCCCAAACCTTACGATGAATCCGATCAGCACTTAATATGCATAAGTGTTTTCAGAAGATATATATAAAACGAAAAAAGATGTCGACAATCAATGATAAAAGAGAAAACAATTATTGTACTCATGTTAAATTACTTTGCTTGTAAGCCCTTGAGATAATACTTAAATGAGGCAAGTTTAAGATCTACATGAAAAGATGCTAGCATGCAACAAAATTGTCTCAACCATAGCCCAATTAGGCTTTTTTGTTTTAATTCTAAATCGTCATATCTACAATCTAGCACGTTACAAAAGACGTAAGAAAGAACAACTCATAACACACAAAATATCAAAAGATGAATCCTTGCACACACTGTGATTAATTCTGGACTATAACTATCTTTGAAAACAACTTTTAAAACAATATACTATGAAACAAGCCTATTACATAGGGATGCTAACACTTGCAATAACCCTTCTAATAAGTTGCAACAAGAAAGAAGAAAAACCGCAACAACCCAATATATTATTTATAGCAGTAGACGATCTTAGACCAGATCTAGCATGCTATGGGAATACATATATCAAATCACCCAACCTTGACCAATTGGCACAAGAGGGAGCTCTTTTCACCAACCATTTCACCAATATCCCAACTTGCGGTGCTTCTAGACACTCAATGTTAACAGGGAGATATCCAGCTTCTAGTAAGGATATCACAAACCACGCAACAGAATATGCTTTTCACAATAACAAATCCCTCACCAAGCCTGAGACCTTTATTGCAAAACTGAGACAAGGGGGCTATCACACCGTGGGAATTGGAAAAATAAGCCACGCTACTGATGGATATATCTACAAATACACAGAACAACCATCCCACAAAAGGGAACTTCCCAATAGTTGGGATGAACTACTATTTGATTATGGGAAATGGGGCACAGGTTGGAATGCATTTTTTGGTTATGCGAGTGGGGAAAACAGACAATCCCTTAACAAAGAAGTCGAGCCGTATGAAATGGGCAATGTTGAAGATGATGGCTATATTGATGGCATCACAGCCAATCTAGCCATTAAAAAACTAGGACAACTAAAAAACGAAAAAAAACCTTTCTTTCTTGCCGTTGGTTTTTTCAAACCACACCTCCCTTTTAATGCACCAAAAAAATATTGGGATCTATATGATCGTGATAAACTCCCAATATCACAAAACCCCAATATCCCTAAGGATATAAATAATGCTTCATTACACAACAGCAACGAATTTAATCTATACCATTGTGGTGACGAACATCTTGATCTATCCAATCAAGCATCTATAGCATATGCAAAAAAACTTCATCATGCATACTACGCATGTATATCCTACGTCGATCAGCAAATAGGCAAAGTACTGCTAGAACTGAAAAAACAAGGATTAGATAAAAATACAATTATTGTAGTTTGGGGAGATCATGGATGGCATCTCGGAGATCAACACGTTTGGGGAAAACACACTCTTTTCGAAAATGCATTGCGTAGCACACTGATCATTAAAGACCCTAGAAGCGCTCAAAAGGGAATCACAGTGTCAAATATAGTTGAATCTGTAGACCTATACCCAACGATCTGTGAGCTATCTAATATCTCAGAACCTAAGGAGATGGATGGGGAAACATTAGTTCCACTTATCAATGGGAAAAATAAAAGGAATAAGAATATCGCATATGGCTATTTCAACAAAGGAATTACACTACGAACCAAGCAACATCGACTAATTAAATACTACCGAGAAGAGAAACCTGATATAGAACTATATGATCATACAACAGATCCTCTTGAGGATCAAAACATAGCAAGTCAAAATAGAGAACTTATTGCGAAACTACTCCCAATACTTGAAAAAGGGAATACGGGTCTTTACAAGTAAAATAGAAAAGGGTGACCATTCAACAGTCACCCTTTTCTATTTTATTTATATTTAAGCTCTATTGAATACTCTTTACAGAAGTAGTCTCATCGACCTCAGCCGAATAATCAACTCCCTCGATATCAAATCCAAACAAGCTCATAAACTCATGCTTATACCCCTCAAGATCTCCAATCTCTGAAAGGTTATTCGAATCAGCAATATCCCACAACTTAGATACTTTTTCTTGGATATCCTCTCTCATCTCCCAGTCATCAACACGAATACGTCCTTTTTCATCCACTGGAATATCAGAACCTGCATACAAGCGATCACTATACAAACGTTGAATCTGCTCGATACATCCTTCATGAACACCTTCTTCTTTCATCACTTTAAACAATAGTGAAATATAAAGAGGAATTACTGGAATAGCAGAACTAGCCTGTGTCACCAACGCTTTATTTACAGAAACATAAGCCTCTCCATGTATCGAAGCCATATTTTCTGTCAACTCATGCGCAGTTGCTTCCAAATGATCCTTAGCTTTTCCAATAGTCCCATTTCTGTAAATAGGGAAGGTAATTTCAGGGCCAATATAAGAATACGCAACAGTCTTCACTCCGTCAGCCAATACTCCTGCTTCACCCAAAGCTTCCATCCACAATTTCCAGTCACCACCACCCATCACTTGAACGGTATTAGAAATCTCTTCTTCATCCTGCACAGGCTGAATGGAAACATCTGACACTTTTCCTGAATGGAAGTCAACTGTTTTATTCGTATACTCTCCATCAATAGGTTTCAACACCGATCTATAAGTCTTGCCATCTACCGGATTAGTACGACGTGGGGCCGCCAGACTATAAATCACTAGATCAACCTCTCCTAAATTCTCCTTTATTGCTTCAATCGCCTCTGCTTTCACTTCATTTGAAAAAGCATCTCCATTGATTGTTTTTGCATAAAGACCCTCTTCTTCTGCAAACTTTTCAAATGCAGCAGTATTATACCACCCTGCAGTTCCAGGTTTTCCTTCGACTCCTGGCTTCTCAAAACAGATACCTAGGGTTGCTGCATTCGACCCAAAAGCACTAGTGATACGTGAAGCCAAACCGAAACCAGTTGAACAACCAATAACAAGTACTTTCTTAGCACCGTTAATCGCTCCTTTAGATTTCACATAATTGATCTGATTCAACACATTTTGTTCACATCCCTTTGGGTGAGAAGTAAAACAAATGAAACCTCTCATTTTTGGTTCAATAATCATACTGTAAATATTTTATTCAAGAATATATTTCTTATTCATACAACACTCGCTCATATCAAAACAAGTGTGCCAACGCTTATACAAACTTAATAACTCTTGAATTGTTTCCCGTGCAAAACAATTCAAAAAGAACCTACCAAAAGCAAATTTCACTACAAAACCAATCAAAATATCGAACAGCTTAGATTAATAGTTTATTTTTGTAGTAGTCAAGATGAAATACTCTTCTCTTTGGGATAAGCTATTCTTGAATGATACACATTCACCAGTTGGTCCAAGTAACATCGTTTTAATGCTGTGATCTGTGCAAAAGTAATAGGAGCATGATCTAATTGTCCCATCTCTATCTTGCTATCCACAATCTGATGAATCAACTGCTTTAGATTCTCCTCACTCTTATCTTTCAAACTTCTCGAAGCAGCTTCAATCGCATCAGAAAACATCACGACAGCTTGCTCTTTGGTTACAGGATTAGGTCCTGGATATGAAAATTTTGACTTATCAATCTCTACACCCTCTTCTGCATTATTCTTACTCATCACATAAAAATATCCAGTCACACCTGTACCATGATGAGAAGTAATGAAATCTGCAATTTGTTTAGGCAACTTATGTTTCTTTGCTAACTCCAGTCCCCCCGTAACATGACCTATAATAATCTTCGCACTATCTTCTGGCGACAATCCATCATGAGGATTAACACCCCCAACCTGATTCTCTGTATAAAATGTAGGGTGTAACATCTTACCGATATCATGATACAAAGCACCTGCCCCAGCCAGATTAGCATCAGCATCGATCTCCATCGCGGCTCTTTCCGAAAGATTCTTCACCTGAATAGAATGCTGGAAGGTTCCTGGAGCTTCAGTAGACATCTTTCTCAACAAAGATTGTTGATTCGTATTGGATAACTCCATCAAAGTAAAATCAGACATAAAGCCAAAAGCCTTCTCTGATACATAAGCCAATGGTTGTGCCAAATTTACCAACAACGCATGAAGAAAGAACCATTTAATCATAGACCAATTGACTGCCGAAATATTACCATCCTGAATCAATGATATAGCAATGTAACCAACTAAAAAGGTAACAAAAACAACTAATGAAGTCAAAACCCAGTGCCCTCTCTTCTTCAGTGTCCTTAGAGACATCACCGCTGCAGTTCCTGCAATAAACTGTAGAAAAAGATACTCATACCCATTCGGCGCGAAATATCCTATCATCACCACTAAAATGGTATTAGTAAAGATTGCGATCCGTCGGCCTAAAAATGAGTAAGCTAAAATAGCAAAGATAGAAACTGGAAAGAGATATATATTTAAGTCCGGCACTTGACTGATCAATCGAGCAGAAACAACTGCAATTACAACCAAAACAAACAAATACAACACCAATTTTATATTTTCACTCAACTCTGGATAAAAATCAAAAATATACAAGATTAAAAGCGCAACCAAGATCGACACAAACAGAAGCATCCCTAAAGAGACTAGAAGATTGTTTACATTCAAACCCCCAATATCTTTCATACTTACCTGCATAGACTCCAAAATAGTAAACACCTGTGGAGTTACAAGATCTCCTTGCGCAATAATTCGTTCTCCCTCTTGAACCATACCTCGAGTGTGCGAAATAGATGACAACATCTCTGCCCTTGCTTTCTCTGACATCTCCTTCTCAAACAAAAGGTTTGTCTCAATATATTTGGATGGATTTAAAGATGACACTAGCAACGATGCCCGTTTACCTGATGGATCATACTGCTTCCATAATTGAGACACGTGTCTAAATGCATCTTTTAAGGAATATAGATTCACAACAGATTCCGTTCGAACAACACGACTTCGCAACACAGAAACATTGATTATACTATCCAACAAGCCGTCATTAACCACCACCTGCTCTAAAATACCTTGCTTATACACCGAGTCTAGAACAGAAACAAACCAGGACTCTTCTATAGAGTTAAATCCAATCAAACCTCGAATATCCTCTCTCAAATAGGCCATATTTTTATCCGAAACACTATCATTAAGTGTAAAATATGGTCGATATTGCTTCATGGCAACAAGCTCCTCATGGGCTAACTCTTGCTTTGTCTTTGAAATAGCAAAACTAAATGGGGCATATAAGGTTTCATGACGCCAAGGCTTTCCTTCTTGATACTCAAATCTGAAGTTCTTTTCTCGAGGAAAGGCTAAGAAAAGCAACGAAATGGTAGACAAACAGATTAATAGTATATATATCTTATGCCAAAAGGAATGAGGTTTATTTTCCATATGTTATTACTCTAGTTATACAAACGAATTGCCTCATCTTCAATTATGAATTCTTATTGAAAATGATTAATTTACACAAAAATAAGCAATTATAAGTGGTTTTCCCTAAGAATCCATACCAATATTTTAGCCAACTAAAAGGATCTTACAATATGAATAAATTTGGAACAATCAATTGCAGTAATATATCCATATTTAAAAATAATAACTTCCAAAGCGAAGTGGTCTCAGAAGTTCTATGGGGTGAACCATTTACGGTAATACAGAACACTGAAAAATGGTCGCTAATTAAGCTATTCTACGACCACTACCAAGGGTGGATTCCCTCAAAGAACATATCTTTCATCAGTAAAGAATCCGCTTTGGATATGGATCAAAACTATATTCCGGTCCACGCCTTTTCTTTTCACCACAAGACACTTCTCGACATCAATACCGAGGTTCACATACACCTCCCTCTTGGTGCCATGATCAAAGAGGCATCCAGAAAACAATCGTCCATACAACGAATAATCCAACATATGATAGGCACTCCCTACAAATGGGGAGGTCGTTGTGCTTACGGAATTGATTGTTCTGGATTCACGCAACTTCTCTACAAATTCCTTAGACTACGTATACCTCGAGATGCGAAAGAGCAAGCTAAAATAGGCACAAAAATACCTTTCGGCGACCACAAATATGGAGATCTTGCATTCTTCGGAAAAGATGAACAAAATATATCTCATGTTGGTTTCATTGAAAGTGACCAAACCATTGTTCATGCTTCTGGAGTCGTACAAAAAGAACAATTATCTGAAAAAGGTATTGTTGACAAAGACGGGATGCAAACACACCAACTTTTATGGATCAAAAGGATAAAATGAGCGTATCATGGAAAAAACTCATTTGATTATTTATTGTATGGCGGTACTGATAGTTATTTATCTATCATGCACCTGCTCCAATAAAAAAAGGAAATAATAACGCATGAAATCGACTAATTGCCTTTATTGTTAAAAAAGTTCCTATATTTGAGAGCTTATTCATGAATGATTTATCATTCATTAAATCCATTTAACTTATTCAATAATGAGCTTTGTCTATAAATATCCTCGTCCTGCGATCACAGTTGATACAATTGTTATTGCACCACGAAATCAAGAAATGCTGATCCTTCTAATCAAAAGAAAGGACTATCCTTTTCAAGGATCTTGGGCACTTCCTGGTGGCTTCATCAATATGGACGAACTTTTAATTGATGCTGCAGCTCGTGAACTTTGCGAAGAAACAGGCATATCCGAAGTTAGCCTTAAACAGTTCTACACTTTTGATGCTGTGCTTCGTGATCCTCGTCAACGTATTATATCTTCAGTTTTTCATGGAGAACTACCTGAGCCTGTTCCTGTAAAAGGAATGGACGACGCATTAGAGGCTAAATGGTTTCCTATCATATCTCTTCCTGAAATGGCTTTTGACCATAAAGAGGTAATACAAAAATTTGTCAGAGAGAAATTATAATATTTCACACAGAGGCTATCACAAACGATAGTCTCTTTTACTTCCTTCCAACCATATTACTTGCTACGATGAAATGTTTGTGTCATCCGACTTCTTTGTCCTCATAAAGATCCAACCCTTTTGATAAGTTCCATATAATAAAAATAATCAATGACGCAGTAGATCAAGCAGGACTCATCTGATTAACAAACCAATAACATTTCAAAGGACATCAGTACTTATTTTTAAGCACCAGAAGAGTTTTAATAAGAGACTATAACAGACCTTTTAAAATCTGGCCATCCCACAAGAGTAAACAAAAAAAAACGCTAGAGTGCACAAAAGAAAGCTCCCTCTGTATCTATCCCTATGCCAGAAACATAGTGGAGTGTGAACACTTATTAAGGCGACAAGGAAAATATAAAAATCTTTCGGATAGAGTTGTACAATGAGGGAAGTAAAATGAACACCTCATAGAGAGTCACTTAACAATGGACAACGATCATTAACTTAGAATCTTTATCTATCTCATCCCGCAATACAACCAGAGATCACTATATTTAATGATATCCCCAGTAGGTTATAGCATAATGAATATGACCAAAGTTAAATATGGACTCTCCGATCACCAAGAATCTTTTTGCCGAGTCAACACCATCACAATAGGGTGTCCTGGCATACCTCATTTTATATATGCAAACCCCTTCTTCTCCATCCTTAAACCCTTTGGAAAAGACAAAAAAAGAGGGAAACCTTTCGATCTCCCTCTTCATATCTTAAAAGATATAACAATGCTTACTCAGCATCTTGATCTTTTTTGTTTTTGCTAGTCAATTGATCAACCGAACCAATCTCCATGAATGTTGTTCCAGCACCTACACCGAAGCTTCCACCCACGTAAACTACGTTATCCTCTTTTACAAGAGTTCCTTCTTCAATCATTCCTTTTAATACAGACTTAACCAATTTGTCTTTGTTCTTACGACCTTTGATTACGTCAGCATAAACGCCATAAGAAAGAGCTAACTCTCTCATTACATTTGGAGTGTGACACTTAGCCAATACAGGCTTATCACAACGGAAAGCTGAAAGGTAACGTGCAGTACGTCCTGTCATTGAATCAGTTACGATCGCTTTAACATCCAACTCTTCTTTGTTTGCAGCATTTACTGCAGCCTCAGCTAAGAATGCTGGCACCTGATAAGGAGCGATATTTACATCCAAGTTATTGGTGCGATCTTGAGCCGCCTCAACTTCTTGTGCAATGCTAGTCATCACTTTAACTGCCTCAACTGGATAGTCTCCGTATGCAGTCTCTCCTGACAACATGATAGCATCTGTATTTTGGTAAATTGCATTAGCAACATCACTTACCTCTGCACGCGTAGGACGTGGATTCTCGATCATTGTGTGAAGCATTTGCGTTGCGATAATCACAGGCTTCTTTCTTGACACACAAGTACGAACTAATTCTCTTTGGATTCCAGGAATCTTTGAAGCTGGCACCTCAATACCCAAATCACCACGAGCTACCATCACACCATAAGCATGATCTAGGATCTCGTCAACATTTTGAACACCATCATGATTCTCAATCTTAGCGATGATCTTAGCGCTACTATTTTTAGAATCTAGAATTTCTTGTACTGCCAATACGTCTGCAGCGTTACGTACGAAAGAGTGAGCAATAAAATCAATATCATTTTCTGCTGACCACTCGATGAATTTTTTATCTTTCGCTGTAATTGCTGGTAGTGTAATCGTTACACCTGGTACGTTAACACTCTTACGATTCTTGATCGCGCCGTCGTTACATACTACAGTTACAAGTCCTTCTTCTGATAAACTCTCTACTTTCAATTCAAGCTCACCATCGTCAATTAGTAGTGAACTTCCTGCAGGAACGTCGTTCGCAATACCTGCATAGTCTAAGAACAATACGTTGTCTTTCGAATCGCCCTCGCCACCTTTTACGATCACCTTATCGCCGGCTTTCACTGGGATCGGGTTCTCAACATTTTTTGTGCGGATTTCTGGACCTTTAGTATCCACCAAAATCGCAATCTTTTCTGATACTTCACGAATGTTTTTGATCACACGCTGAGTATCCTCTGGCATCTGGTGTGCTGTGTTAATACGCACAACATTCATACCTGCTTCGTGTAGTTCGCGAATAAATTCTGGTTCGCACTTTCTGTCTGAAATTGTCGCAACAATTTTAGTATGCTTCTTGATATTCATGTAAAAAAGTTATTTAGAAGAAATCTGATTTCGCACAAAAATATATATTTTTTTTAATTTACATATCCTAAAACATATCATTTATTCATGCATATGTCATTTTTAAATCGTATATAAGTAAGACCACACTATATACAACCATCATTATCATGGTTCACACTCTTGCTCTGTCCATAACAAACCACCACTAGAAATCACTTATTTAACCTCTCATTTCATGCATCAAATCATTCTACTTTGAATGCTGAATCTGATTAATGAGACTTCATCTATAAAGATATTCTTATATTGCCATATTTAAGTGATATACTTCAATATCGCCCCTCTAATTTCAATGAGATTGAAGAACGATGCTTCTTATGAAACAGAAAAACGACACGACTTGTTCACCATCCATAACAGACCATCCCTACAATGGATCACACAACACACCTATCCATTTTACCACACCAGGACATAATCGACCATCTAATCGTGAAAAAACAATAAAGAAAAAGAGCTTTTAGTGCGAAATAAATTACTTTTGTACCCATATTAAATCTTTGATTTTCGAAATGACATTGAGCAATAATAATAGCTGGTTACCCACAAGCCTTAAAGAGATAAAAGAGCGTGGTTGGGAAGATATTGATGTAATCTATTTTTCTGGGGATGCTTACGTAGACCATCCCTCTTTTGCTGCGGCCGTCATTGGACGTATCATGGAGGACGAAGGTCTAAAAGTGGCCATCATTCCGCAACCCAACTGGACCGATGACCTTAGAGACTTTAAGAAGTTAGGAAAACCCAACCTTTTCTTTGCCGTATCCGGTGGTAACATGGACTCCATGGTAAACCACTACACTGCCAACAAACGTCGAAGATCAAACGATGCATACTCTCCTGGTGGACGATCGAATGCACGTCCAGACTATGCCGCATACACATACGTCAATATCCTAAAAGAGTTATATCCTGACGTACCTGTTATTGTGGGAGGTATAGAAGCCTCATTAAGAAGGGTCACCCACTACGACTATTGGAGCGACAAACTACGTCCAGGGTTCCTTGCCGATGCGCCTGCCGATCTTCTATTCTATGGCATGGGAGAGAAATCAGTGCGTGAATTCATATCTTTGGTAAAACGTGGCGTACCCGTATCCTCGATCACAAACCTACCCCAAACTGCATTTATACGCAGCAATGACGAAAAGTACGCCACACAGAAAAAGTGGGAAACCTTGGAGCTACATTCTCATCAAGCATGCTTGGAAGACAAAAAGAAATATGCCGAAAATTTCAAAAATATAGAGATCCAATCCAACAGTTGGGAGGCACAGAAACTCGTTCAAAAGAACCACGACACACTGATTATCATCAATCCTCCTTATCCTCCTCTAAAAGGAAAGGAGCTGGATAATGTCTACAAACTACCTTTCACCAGACTACCTCATCCTAGATATCGCAAGAAAGGAGCTATCCCGGCCTACGACATGATTCGCCATTCGGTAAATATTCACCGTGGATGCTTTGGCGGTTGTGCTTTCTGTACCATTAGCGCCCATCAAGGAAAATTCATTGTTTCTCGTTCGGAAGAGTCTATTCTTCAAGAGGTACAAGAGGTAACAGAGATGCCTGATTTCAAAGGAACGATTTCCGATGTTGGTGGACCTTCGGCCAACATGTATAAGATGCAAGGAAAGAATTTGGACATCTGTCGTAAATGTAAAAAACCATCTTGTATCTTTCCTAAGATATGCAGCAACCTAAACAACGACCACTCCACCTTGACAAACCTATATAAGAAGGTACGTAAGGTAGAAAATGTAAAGCACGCCTTTATTGGTAGTGGGATTCGCTACGACATGATTCTAGGAAACCAGAATGACCCTAAAGTAAAAGAGAAAAATATAAAATATCTAGAGGAGGTCATCAAACACCACGTCTCAGGACGTCTTAAAGTAGCTCCGGAACACACCTCTGACGATGTACTAAACATCATGCGGAAACCCTCTTTCAATCTGTTTCATGAACTGGTACCCCTATTCCGAGATGTTAATAAGAAGAGTGGGCTTAAACAGCAATTGATTCCATACTTTATCTCGAGTCATCCAGGATGTCAACTTAAAGATATGGCAGATTTAGCCATTCAAACCAAAGAGTTAGAGTTCAAGTTAGAACAGATACAAGACTTTACTCCAACCCCAATGACAGTGGCTACGGTAATCTACTATTCAGGGTTCCATCCTTACACCCTAGAACCTGTAAGCACCCCTAAAACGAGTAAAGATAAGTTAGAGCAGCGTCAATTCTTCTTTTGGTACGATCCAAAACAGAGGCATAAAATAGAAAGCTCACTTAGAAAAATCAATAAAACAGAGTGGATTCCGAAGCTATTGGGTCAAAAAAACGATTACACATCCAAACCCAACACACAAACAGGAGTCAAGCAAAAGAAGAAAACACAGAAGGACAAAAAACGTAAAAGATAGATCCATCCTAACGGTCGGATTTCTTTCTTGCAGTCCGACCGATTACCATAGATGATAATATATAAATCAAACTTTTGACATAGATAGTGTAATTAAAATAGATTACCTTGTCATTAAGAAGATGAACCCAAAAACGAACTGACCTTTCATACCCAAAAGGGAGAAAACGCAATATCTTTAGGAATAACACACACCCAACCTAGACACAGAACCAAAGGTTATTCTAACTCCCCTTTTTCCGTATGAAGTCCTAAAAAAGAGAATATGAGAGTCTCAGATTGGAAAAAAGATGTCATTAAACCATCCGAAATTGATAAATATCTAGTGGATGGCAAAGATTTTATTTGTGAAGAAACCATCAACAAGAAAATCAAGGAGGGAGAAAACCCGTCAGATCAATATATCGAACAGATTATCGATAAAGCACTTTCGGTAAAGACACTAGCACCCGAAGAGACAGCAGCTCTACTGAATGTAACATCAGAAGAGATGTGGCACAAAATATTCGATGCTGCACTCGAACTAAAGAAAAAGGTCTATGACAACCGCATTGTCTTTTTTGCCCCTCTATACTGTTCCAACCTCTGCGTAAACAACTGCGAATATTGTGGCTTTCGTGAAAAAAACTGCACAGAAAAACGTGCAATACTATCTCCCGAAGAAGTTAAACGAGAAACCAAATCCGTACTTAACGAAGGACACAAGAGACTTATCATGGTCTTTGGGGAACACCCAAAATCAGATATCGACTATATGATTGAATCCATCAAAGCGGTATATGAAGTACAAGAGAAAGCGCCAAACTCAGGAAAAGAGACAAACATACGTCGTGTAAACATCAATGCGGCTCCAATGAGCATTGATAAACTGAAGCGATTAAAAGAGACCGATATTGGAACCTATCAAGTTTTCCAAGAGACCTACCATCGGGAAACCTACAGCCAAGTGCATCCTATGAACACCCTAAAAGGGGACTATCGTTGGAGATTATATGCCCTACACCGTGCCATGGATGCTGGTCTCGATGATGTAGCCATTGGTGCATTATTCGGACTATACGATTGGAAATTCGAAGTGATGGGACTACTCTATCACACCCTTGATCTAGAGAGAAGATATGGTGTAGGGCCTCACACCATTTCATTTCCTCGAATCACCCCTGCTTCGGGATCTGATTTAAGTGAGAACCTTCCTTATCAAGTAAGCGACCAAGACTTTAAGAAAATTGTAGCAGTACTTCGCCTTTCAGTTCCAACTGCTGGATTAATTATCACTGCTCGCGAAAAACCAGAGCTAAAAAGAGAGGTAATAAAACTAGGATGCACCCAAACCGATGCATCCACTCGTATAGGTATTGGTGGGTATAGCGACCAAATCAACCAAGACACAGAACAATTCACCATTGGTGATCCTCGAGACCTTGACGATGTAATTCAAGAGATACTAAAAGAGGGGTTTATCCCATCCTTCTGTACTGCTGGATATCGTTGTGGACGAACAGGCGAAACCATCATGGGGATGCTGAGCCACTGTGTCGAAGGTAAATTCTGTAAACTTAACGGGGTATTGACATTTAGAGAGTACCTATACGACTACGCCTCTAAAGAGACCAAAAAACTCGGAGAAGCTGTCATTGCCAAAGAGTTGAGTGAGATACATCAAGAACCCTACTTTATAGATCGTCCTAAATTAGTTAAAAAGTTCGATCAACAGTACAATGATATTTTAATTGGCAAAAGAGATCGCTATATTTAGACCAAATAACGATAATAGAACTTTTCACAATGAATAATATAGATTTACATAAATGGGAAAACAGAAGGATGTGCGACATCCTTCTCAAATACCCGCGTGTATTATCCTTGTTGGATCGACTACACATCCACCTTGAACTTCATGAGATGACCGTAAAAGAGGTGTGCCATAAAACCAACACCAATATTACACTTTTTGTGATTCTGATCGAATCTTTTCTAGACAAATCGGAACACTTTCGTGGTAAATACGATCTATCTATTATACCGGATCTAGTGGCCTACCTAAGAGAATCACACAACTATTTTCTCGAAAAAAAAATTCCATATCTAAACAAAGTATTGGCACAACTGATACAAAAGTTCAAACACCCTCAAATTAGTCTCTTAAAAGTATTCTTCGATGAATATTGCCAAGAAGTACAACAACACATGAGCTATGAAGACCGGGAAGTGTTTCCATATATCAACAAACTATATAAACGCTCAATAGAGCAAGATATAACCCATCTTGATTTCTCTATGGATGAGTTTGAAGAACACCACACCAATATTGAAGAGAAGCTTAGTGACCTGAAAAATCTCTTGATCAAACACTTTGCTTCCGATCATGGCAACTTCTTGAAAACACAATTCCTTCTTAATCTTTATGACCTAGAAGAGGAGATTCACGATCATTCACGACTAGAAGATGACATTATGGTTCCTTTGGTTAAACAATTAGAAACCCTAACCTCAAAGGACAGATGAGCCAAAAACTACATGCCGTCATCATAGACGATGCGATCATTATAAAAGAAGGAATAGAAGCAATTCTACATCGAAACTTCTTCCCACTGACAATCAATAAACTTTCATCGTTCCCTCCAAACATTGAAAAGGTGATCAAATCAAAAGTCGATATCATCATGGTAAATGCAAATCTTCTGTGGGATTTCAACGGAGATATACAGTACTTCTCCGACACACTCAAATCAAAGAATGTTCCTATTATTGGATACAACATTCAACACCATAGCCAAAAGAAGCTCTTTACCTCCATCGTTCATATCACCGATTCAGAAGATAACTTTTGTGAAAAGATCAAAGCCATTACCACAAAAAACAAGAAATCAATCGAAGAGGATAGCAGTAACCTATCCACACGAGAGATTGAAGTGATCCGACAAATCATTGATGGAAACAGCAACAAAGAGATAGCCGAAAAGTTATTTATCAGCACCCATACCGTCATAACACACCGTAAGAATATCACCCATAAACTAGGTATAAAATCCATCTCTGGGCTAACCATATATGCTATCTTACACGGACTTGTAGAGATCGATCAATACAAAACAGATGCATAGGGTGTGATACCAATTATATCCACCCTTTTATAGCTCCTTTTCAGATAAGACTGCATAAACAATAAACCCTTTATCTCAACATAATTTAATCTGTGGAAATACATGGCCTACTAAATATTAGACGCGAACATCGCGTCTCTACAGGTCTTTGTAGTTCCCTTTCCCGTTCATAACAACAAAAAAGATCCGTGGCCCATCCCGTGCGCTTCAACCTTCGTGTCTTCGTGCCTTTGGGCTTCTTTTTATTAACTCTTCAACCACAATAAAAGATCCGTGGAAATCCGTCTAATCCGTTAAATCCGTGGCCCACCCCGTGCGCTTCAACCCCAATAAAATCTGTGTTCATCTGCCCAATCTGTTTCATCTGTGTCCCATCTCTTGTGCTCATCCCTTCGTGTCTTTATGCCTTTGTGGTGATTTTAAATAATAGGACTTTCATTACATGGTTGCCATAGATAGATACAGTTCTATGAACATGTCACACACAAATTAAATTTAGCTATTTAATTAACAACCGACATGACACCACAAACATATTGACTATATGCACCTTACAAAACAACAAAGTCTGTTAATAATTTTGTATGTTTTAAATTTTAAGCTTAACTTGTAACACAAAACAAATAAACGACTCAGTTATACATTATGGATACGAACGAATTACTCAGTAGAAATATCAAAAACCTACGTGAAAAATTTACTTACACACAAGCTTTCGTTGCCGACTATTTGGATATTACCGCAGCAGCGGTAAACCAGTATGAAAACGATGCTCGTTCTATTCCAGAAAATGTAATAGAAAAATTAGCGCTTCTTTATAATGTTGATGAATTTGATTTATACGAGGAAGATCCAGAAAAACAAAGTCTTCTTGCTTCATTTGCATTTAGAGCAGAAGAAATAACTGCTGAAGATATGAATACTATTAGCCAGTTCAAGAAAATTATTACCAACTACGTCAATATGTCTTCAGCTTTAAACAATGGATAAAAGAGAAAGAAAATTAGAGCAACTTGCCACCGAATTTCGTCGAAATAATGGTTTGAATGCTACTGAAGCGATTCGATTAAAGAGTTTACTCTTAAAAAATAACATACTTACTGTATTTTTACCATTAAGTGGTGATCTATCTGGCATGGCAGTTAAAACAAAGGGAAATGAAATTGCCAAATGCTTTATTCTAGTAAATGCAAATCACACATTAGGCAGACAACATTTTACTATTTGTCACGAATTATACCATCTTTATTATCAGAAAAATTTCACATCTGAAAAGAGTCTGGCAGGCAAATTTGATAAAAAAGGGGACCCCGAAGAGTACAATGCCGATATTTTCGCAAGTCATCTTCTACTCCCTGAAGACGGGGTCTATCAGATGATTCCTGAAAAAGAATGGGGGAAAAATAAAATATCCCTTCAAACTATCTTAAAAATTGAGCATTATTATAGCTGCTCACGAAGTGCATTGCTGAACAGGTTAATAAAAATGGGCCTGATCGATCAAAATCGATATCAAGAGTTTAATTCTGACAAAATTAAGAATGCTATTTTGCACGGTTATAATGAAGACTTATACAAACCAGGAAATGAAGGTCAAATTATTGGTAATTATGGGATCTTGGCAAAAGAACTTTATGACAAAGGAATGATCTCAGAAAATTCTTATTTTTCCTTACTCGAAGATATTGGTATCGATCTATCTGAATTTGATAACAAAGAGGATTATGAGTAATTCAAAGTTAACAATCCTAGTAGATGCCGATGTAATATCACACTTTATTGCTGCGGGAGAATTGGTTGAACTACCAAACATATTAAAACCACATACCGTGGCAGTTCTCGACAATGTTTATAAAGAAGTCGCACGTATTCAATCCAGAAAATTATATCTCGATAATTTAGTAGACCGCTTAAAAACCATTTCTGTAATTCCTTTCCCGATAAGAAATTTGAATATCAAAAGAGAATATGCACTTCTTAAAAAAAACAATCCTTTAATAGGTGATGGTGAAAGGGCTTGTATGTCCGTAGCTAAATACGATAATGATGTAATCGCCAGTAGTAATTTTAAAGATATAATTCCTTACTGCGAGGCAAATAAAATTCTTTATTTGGGAACCCTTGATATTTTAGCCATTGCATTACAAAAAAACATATACGATGTTGCTCGATGCGATAAATTTATATCAATAACTATTCAGAAAAATAAGGCACGTTACCCCAAGCATGTTAAATCAATTCTCGATTATCAACCCAAAGATGTCAGTTTTATTTTAAAATAATATTTTGAGGCATTGACACCTATTCATCAAGGAATAATCATATAAATGATATACGTTTTCCCCTTCATTGCATGTTGCAGCATAAACAATAAATCTGTGTTCATCTGCCCAATCTGTTTCATCTGTGTGCTATCCCTTGCACCCCAACCAACAACCCTTCGTCTCTTCGGACTTCCCTTTCCCATGCATCTCAACCACTTACCGACCCCCTACTGAAATCCATGTCGATTTTCATACTTTCTCATCTACACTTTTATTATATTTGATTCTCAAACCGTCATCCTAAGTTTACGAATACAACAAACAATTATTTTAATCATATCATAAACGACACATGAAAAAAACACTATTGACTCTAGCAGGAGCTGTTTTGGTCTCTGTAGCAGCGGCACAGACAAAAGACCCTGCCAAAGTACAGATTATCGAAGGTGGTAAAGGCTACTATTACGAGACTATCCTTAAAGATATAAGCAAGGTAGACGACCAATTAAGCGAGAAAGAACCTTACAAACGTTTTGTAATGGATCAATCGAAGATGGAAATTCCAAACAAGGTAGATCTTTATACGAAACTATGGGCATTCCCTCCAATATCACAAGGGAACACCGGTTCTTGTTGGTGTTTCTCCACAGTATCGATGCTTGAATCAGAGATCTACCGTATACAGAAAAAAGAGGTGAAACTTTCGGAGATGTACGTCGTATATTGGGAGTATGTACTAAAAGCAACAGGATTCATCGAGAAAAGGGGCAACTCTCTTTTTGCTCAAGGATCAGAAGGAAACGCTGTTGCTAGAGTTGCTTCTACATATGGTTTGGTTCCTGAAAAGGAGTACACGGGGAAACTAAATGGACGTCAATTCCATACCCATAAAAAAATGTATGGGGAGATGAAAGCCTTCTTAGACGGTCTAAAAGAGACAAATGCTTGGAACAAAGAGGAAGCGATTCAAACCATCAAATCAATCATGAACCACTACATGGGGACTCCTCCTACTTCTTTCAAAGTAGATGGAAAAGAATATACCCCAATGACCTTCATGAAAGATTATGCAAAGATCAACCCGGCAGAATATGTAGAGATCCTTTCATACAAACAAGAACCATATTGGCAAAAAGTAGAATACACCGTTCCTGATAACTGGTGGCACAGCAACGATTACTATAACATACCTTTGGACGACTACATGAAAATCATTCGTCGTGTCATAGACAAAGGGTACACCATTAGTATCGGTGGTGATGTATCAGAAGCGGGGTTCCTTAGAGAGACTCAATGTGCAATCGTTCCTGATTTTGATATCCCGACAGCATATATCACAGAAGATGCGCGTCAATTCCGTTTCTCCAACGAGACCACCACAGACGACCATGGGATGCAGATGATTGGCTACATCAAAGACTGGAAAGGTGATGGATTCAATTGGTACCTTATCAAAGACTCTAGCTCTGGATCACGTAACAACGACCCTAATGCCAAAGAGTTTGGTTATTACTTCTTCCGTGAAGACTACATCAAATTAAAAATGATGGGATTCACAGTACATAAAGATGCTGTTAAAGACATCCTTAAGAAATTTAAATAATACATTCTCAGAATAAACATCAAGGGGCGCAACAAACTATTAGTTGCACCCCTTTTTGCTTAGCAAACAAATATGATATTAACCTATATATCACACATAATCCAGGTCTGTGACAATCCCTCCAACCCGTGGCCAATAAGTGCGCTTCAACCAAATATCCTTCCTGTCTTTAGTCTTCTTTTTCACTTACGCATCCTCTAATAAGATCTGTGTGCCATCCTTGCCTCTTATAGGCGCGATGCTCGCGTCTCCATCAGCCAAAACAATCGGACATTCAGCCCTACTATGCGGAGTAACTCTATACCTAGGATTTCATCCTAGCTATGAGCTGTAGCACCTTCAGTGTATGTTGCAGCAACCAACAACAAAGATCTGTTTGATCAGTCTAATCTGTTTCATCTGTGTGCCATCCCGTGCACTTCATCCCTTCGTTACACTTTAGTCAGATAACAGGAGAAATAACAACTCTCACTATAAAGATCCTGATATGGATCATAGGTCATAGCCCAAAAATGCACCTCTTCTCCTCTCACTGGGTATTTCCATTTCGTCTCGTACGTCTGCCAACCCAAATGCTTACCATGGTCTCGTGCTCTAAGTTTCACCATATCGGAGATATCTCCTCCGTGAGAACTATACCGTAAAATAACCAAGAAACCATCGCGTATACTATTGTGTTCTACATCGACATCCACTTTCAAATGAACTCCATCATACCATATATTTCCAACAGAAATCTGAGTATCAAACATTGCACACATCTTCACCTCAGAGCAATCAATATACTGATTTGGGTAGAACCCTTTAATGGCATCCAACATAATATGTGAACGAGCCAAGGACATCGCATTCACAGCATCTTTACTCCTCTCTCGATACGACACACGTATCACCTCCTTAAAACCACTCAAAAACTGAACAGACAACTTCAATCGCATTCTTTGATTCTTCTGCTTTATCGAAGCCGGTTTCTTTGTTCGGTCTGGTCTTGATCGCACAAACTGCTTATTCCCTCTGCGGAACATCACCAAATTGCCAATTAATCCTGAAATATATTTACCTTTTACTCGTGCCATTACACCATTTTTACCTGATTTAAAAATATGCCACATAAAAAATATTGGCAATCCCCATGTGTAATGAGAATTGCCAACCCACTGACCAATCCTACGATGCTGTTAACTCAGCATACGAAGTTTTCGATACATCATCTTTAGTCAAAGCACTTGCAGTACTATAAAAAGCATACAAATGTAATTTGTGTCCCTTCATAGAGTCTGTAAGAATCAACTTAGCACTCATAGCAGAAGCCTTAGCCAAATCGACATAACACTTAGAATACTCTAAATCATCACGATAGACAAAAAGATGTACCATACACTCTTCTCCATCCACTTGGATAATATCCACCGTTCCCCAATCAATCTGTAACAAACCCGTGTCATCTAGAGACAAATTGAGGTTCTCCAATTTCGACAAAGCTCCCTTAGACAAATCTAATTGAGGGAAGTCCACCGCCACATGATCACCATCAAATTGAAAACATGATTCATTGGCATCAAAAGCCGCATTGAAAGTGGTGCGATCTTTTGAATCTGGTCGGAATCCAATACGAATCAAACGACGTGCATCAGAGATAAACGCATTTGTTTGTGCAAAACGAGCACGTTGTTGCATACACTTCAACGAAATATTCTTTCGTTTCACCACTTCTGGTAGCGATCGCATAACATAAGTGCCTTTCCATTTAGAGCCTATCACACTCCCTACTTTTCCCATAAAGCCTCCAAGGACTCCTTTTCTAATTGATCCCATAACATTTTAATTATTAGATTAATACTAAAACTCAAATCAAACTTATGAGAAAAACAAAGGGCTGTCAATCAAAAATGCTATGCTTGCGTCCATTTGCGTCCATCTGCGCTACTTTGCGTCAGTTTGCGTGGCCTTATACAACAACCGACCCCCCAAATCCATCGTTTACCTTACATTATTAACACCGATTTCTATCATTGAAAACTACTTTTCATGAAAGAAACAGGTTCTAAAAACATCTAATTATGAAAAAGTTTATCTTACTATGTTGCTGTCTTGGCATCTGTCCTCAACCACACCAATGTGACTTGCAACTCATGCAATATGTATGGGCTAGACCACAAAAGGAGCAACAAGCCAATCATACAGAAAACACCTATGCCCTTTCTCCATTACTAACCCTTAAAATTGATGCGCTCGAAAGTCGTATTCATGCAGAACTAAAAGGTCAACAACAACGACTTGACGATCTCAAAAACCTTATCCATATTGTCATCTCATTCCTTATTGGCCTTGCGGGATTTCTCTTCTACGAAAAACGACACGAAAGAAGCTCCTAAAAAGAGATGCCCTACCGCATCTCTTTTTAGGAGCTTCTTCCACTATAATCGTCAGTATAAATGATCGGACTTTCATTGTATGTTGCAGCATAAACAAAAGATCCGTAGTTTATCCCTTGCGCTTCAACCAAATATCCTTTGTGCCTTCGTGTCTTTGTGGTTCTTTCTCCCCTGCGCATCAACCAACAACCCCACTTCGTCTCTTCGGGTATATTTAAAAATCCGTGGAAATCCGTCTAATCCGCGGCTAAATTCCTTGCACTTCAACCCTTCGTGGTATATTACATCCGTTTTTATCCGTGGTCTATCCCTTGCGCATCAACCAACAACCCTTCGTCTCTTCGGGTATATTTAAAGATCCGTGGAAATCCGTCTAATCCGCGGCTAAATTCCTTGCACTTCAACCCTTCGTGTCTTTGGGCTTCTTTTTAAAAATCCGTCCAATCCGTGGCCTATCCCGTGTGCATCAACCACAACAATAAAATCTGTGTTCATCTGTCCAATCTGTTTCATCTGTGTGCCATCCCTTGCGCTTCAACCCTTCGTGTCTTTGTGGTTCTTTTTCACTTACGCATCCTCCAATAAAATCTGTGTGCTATTCCGTGTCTTTAGGCTTCTTTTAAATCCATGAAAATCCGTTCAATCCGCGGCCACGACTCTCCCATTTATTTCAAAACAAAGGGGCCTCCATAGAGACCCCTTACAACAACTACTTCTTATAGATCCATCGATGAATCACACCATATAACGGTGGGATAAGCAGTACACCGAAGACTGTTCCAGTAATCATACCCCAGAACACGGTAGTACCTAAGGAATGTCGACTATTGGCCCCCACACCACTTGCGACCACCAGAGGCAACACACCCAAAATAAATGTCAAAGAGGTCATTAATATCGGTCTAAAACGTATACGCCCTGCCTCTAACAAAGCCTCTGACACACTCATCTCTTTCTTCAAATCTCGAATAAACTCCACGATTAGAATCGCATTTTTAGAAGATAATGCGACAAGAAGAATCAACCCTATTTGCATATAAATATCATTAGACATATGTCTTAAATAAGCTCCCAAAACGGCACCTATAATAGACATCGGAATCACCATAATCACCACCAAAGGATCAATCCAGCTCTCATACAATCCGGCCAACACCAAGAACACAAGCACTATAGCCAACAAAAAGATTAGAACCACCTGTGACGAAGCCTTAAGCTCTTCATATGTAAAACCAGTCCAAGCTGATTTCATCGTATTGCCTATCGTGGCCGAGGCCATTTGATTCATCGAAGCAATAGCATCGCCAGAACTTGCACCGGCTTGCGGCACCCCATTGATTACGGCAGAACTGTATAAGTTATATCGGGTAATCAGATCAGGACCCACCTTCTCTTCCAAGTGAACCAGTGAGCCAATTGAGACCAACTTATCATCTCTATTTCGCACCTGCAAGGCTCGTATATCTTGAATCGTCTGACGATCCTTGGCATCACCTTGCATATACACCTGAAAAGTACGTCCCCACTTGGTAAAATCATTCACATAACTACCACCCAAATAAGAAGATAGTGCATCATAAATATCTGGTAACGCCACATTCATCATCTTGGCCTTTTCCATATCAATACGAAGATCATAATACGGCACATTAACATTGAAATTTGAAAACACATTTCCCAAGACAGGATCTTCTGTGGCATATTGAGACATCGATCGAGCCACACGGTCCAATCCAGCATAGTCTCCACCCAGCAGATCCTGCAACACCATCTTCTGTCCTCCCGTAGCGCCTAATCCACTTATGGCAGGAGGAGTAAACATCCGTATCCTTGCATCGGAGATATGTGCTGTTTTCTTTCCAATCTCAGCCAAGACCTTCTGATCCGTGATCCCTTTAGGAAGACGTTCTCCCCATGGTACCAGCGACACAAAAATGGTGGCTTTATTTGACAAGGTAGCTTGGTCAATCAAAGAGTACCCTTTCACCGTCATAAAAGTGTGAATACCTTCTATGGTTTGCAGCTGTCTATCCACCTCTTCAAGAATCGCTGCAGTACGATTGTCTGAAGCGGCATTGGGAAGAGACACCTCTACAAAAATACGTCCTTGATCTTCATTCGGGATAAAAGAGGTCGAAAGAGATCTAAATACCACTAAACTAACCACACCAATCACCACAAACAACACCACAGAGATCATCGACTTACGAGCAATACTCCCAAGTAGATGACTATACGATGAGGTCAATCGATCAAAAAACTGGTTGAACTTACGATAGATCCAATTTTTCTTTTCCCCCTCTTGATGCTTCCGCAAAAACATGGCAGAGAGTGCTGGACTCAAGGTCAACGCATTAATAGAGCTTAAAAATGTAGATGCTGCGATAGTCAAGGCAAACTGTTTATACAGCTCCCCGGTGATTCCTCCCATAAACGCTGGAGGTAAGAAAACTGACATCAACACCAGAGTGGTCGCAATAATCGGTCCAGTAACCTCCGACATAGCTATAATAGCAGCCTCCTTGGGACTCTTTCCCAGGTCAATATGTCGTGCAGTATTTTCCACCACTACAATGGCATCATCCACCACAATACCGATAGCCAATACCATCGCAAATAAAGTCAATAAATTGATCGAAAAACCAAATAGGATCAATGCACCAAACGTTCCTATAATAGATACCGGAATAGTAATCACAGGCACCAATGTAGCTCGCCAATCTTGCAAGAAGAGCAGTAGCACCAAGCAAACCAATATAAAGGCAATAAAAAGTGTTAGGGTCACCTCATCTATTGATGCTTCCACAAAATCGGTCGTATTGGTTATCTCAGAATACTCAAAACCAGGGGGAAAAGACTTACTAAGCTCATCAAATTTCGCATTAATCGCATCATGGATATCCAAGGCATTGCCATCTGGCAACTGATAGACGGCGATCGCTGCCGACACCACTTTCCCATCACGTCTGTTTTCCCTTCTATAACTCTGACTTCCCAGCTCCACCTTAGCAATATCTTTTAGATAGATAGTATTCCCATCGGGGTTGGTACGGATCACAATATTCTCAAACTCCGACACTTTAGACATACGCCCAGGACTCACAATCAAAGAGAACTGCATCTGCTGGTCCGAGGCTGTAGGACTAGCCCCTAGCTGCCCAGAAGCAACTTGCAAATTCTGATTACGAATCGCACTTCTTACATCGGCAGGGGTAAGGCTACGATTCTTCAACTTCACTGGATCCAACCACAATCGAATACTATAATCCCCAGATCCAAAAACAGTGATCGTCGCTACACCAGGAATACGTTTTAACTCATCTACAATATAAGTAGATGCATAATTAGATAGAAACACTAGGGGCACCGTTGGATCTTTTGAATTTAATCCCATGATTGAAACCAAATCAGTAGACTGTTTATCCGTGGTTACCCCCAAGGTCTGTACAATCTCTGGAAGTTTGGGGAGAGCCTGATTCACCTTATTCTGAACCAAAACGGTTGCCAAATTAACATCCGTACCTACCTCAAACGTGATAGTCAATTGATACGAACCATCGTTATTGCTCACAGAGGACATATAGGTCATACCCTCCACCCCATTGATGGCTTGCTCTAGCGGAGCCCCAACAGTATTGGCAATAATCTCTGCACTAGCTCCAGGATAACTCGCCCTTACAGAAACATTGGTAGGTGTAATATTTGGGTATTGATTCACCGGCAGTTGTACCAAAGAGATGCCTCCCAATATCACAATGATCAAGGAGACGACAGTCGATAAGATAGGTCGGCGAATAAAATATTTTGAAATCATAAGTACTTTTTTTAAAATCTATATTTCTTTTCACTCAACCAACATCATATGATGTAACTTGTTGGTCCCCTCAATCACAATATGATCTTCTGGTGACAGACCACCTCTTACAATAGACATCGCTCCATAACTCCCAATCACATCCACTCGTTCTACCACAGCTTTCTTCTCTTCCACCTTATAAACATAAGGACCTTGCTGGTCTCTAGACAATGCACTCTGTGGAATCAATAAAGCATCCGAGATCTTCTGTAGGGGCACCTTAACTCTCAAGTAAGTTCCCGAAAGCAACTTTCGATCGTGATTATCTACTGTCGCCTTCAACGTTATATTCCCTGTTGAAAGATCCACTGCAGGGTCAAAATAGTTTACCGTAGTCTCAACAAACATCGTCTCTCCAGACTCATCATAAATTTGAACAGACAACCCTGAATCACTCTCTAACTCTTTACGAAGTAACTGCAGTTCACTAGCGTTCACCGTAAAGTAAATATTCATCCAACGATCCCCAACAATAGAAGCCAATCGTTCCCCGCCATTTGGATTCATTAAATTTCCTTTATCTACATAATAATCCGAGATGTACCCATCAATAGGAGAAACAATCGTCGTGTAACTATAATTGGTCTTGGCCACGGATAAGAGGGCCTTATTCTGTTCATAAGAGGCTCGATCCAAATCCACTTGTGTCTGTGCTGTCAACAACTGAACCTCACTCACCGCATTCGACCTTTTTGCTTTCAATAATCGATCCAAAACCATTCGACTCAACTCCAACTGTGCTTTTGAAGAGGCTACAGCCGATTCAGACTGTTTCATCCTCGAATAGTATGGCTCTTTTTCTAAACCAAATAACTTCTGTCCTTTATGCACATAGGCACCAGGGGCAAAATATATTCCCTCTAACTCCCCCTCTACCCTTGGGAAAAGATCCACAGTGGATTGGGCTTCTGTATAACCAGAAAAATCATGATGTACCACCACATCCTGAACTGTAGCATAACCCAACGCCACATTAGGCAAAGCCTGTTTTGATACCTTAACGGGCTGGTTACACGAGTAGAACAGCACGATAGTCATCGATATAACGAATAAATATCTCATCAATAATCTTTTTTTTATATTAATATCCTAACCTAAAAACATCAAGGACCATTAAGATTTATCTCCTCCCAAAGATTGATATAGCAGTACAATCTCTATCAATAAACTTCCTTGTGACACAATCAAACTATTCTGATTTGCCAAAAGAGTCTGCTGTGAACTAAGCAAAGGTTGATAGTCAATAAGACCTTGACTATATTGATCGATAGACAGATCCAAAGCACCTTTAGAGCTTCGAACACCTCGCTCCAACCACTGGGTCGACTCTTTTAACTTCTGTATATTGACAAGATTATTCTCCACCTCTTTGATGGCGGTTAAGAGAGTATTCTTATAATTTAATTCATACTCTGCCACCCTTGACTGCTGACGTTTTACCTCCTGCTTTGCCCGACCGCCCTGGAAAAGATTCCATGTCAAGGTGGGACCAATAAAATAGTTCATGGCACTCTGCTCAAACCAACTATCCACATTCTCTGAATTAAAACCTAAATTCCCTGACAGTGACAACTGAGGTAACAGCTCCTTTTTTGCCGACTTGGTGGTCGCCATAAGACTCAAGATCTGATTCTCTACTCGCTTAACATCAGGCCGATTTCTCAACGCATCTCGTGGAATCAAAGTATGTATCTTTTTAGGCAGTTCTGGAAGGGAATGTTTCTCCAGCAGTCCATCATAAATCGATGCGGGCATCTTTCCCATCAACACTTTGATAAGATTGATCTCATTGGCCACTTTCGATTCTATAGCCTTAATACTGGCCATGGTGGTATTTAAAATAGTCTCAGCCTGATAGTAGTCAACCTTTGATTTCAACCCCGCCTCAAACTCAGATTGGGTCAACCGAACCAAAACTTTCTGCACCTCAATATTCTCTTCCGATACAATGATTTGGTTCTGAAACATTCTTAACCGAAGGTAGGATTGAGTGATCTCCGACAGAATGCTTAATAACAAATAACGCTGATCTTCCGACGTCACCTCCACATTATACCTCGAGGCTTCCGCCTGTGACTTGATACGACCAAAAACATCCACCTCCCAATTGAATCGTACAGAAGTACCATATCCATTAATTCCATTGACCTGATTTAAATTCGATCCAACATACGATAAACTATACTCAACCGATGGCAATAAAAAAGACCTACTCTGTTGATACATAATCCTACTCTGTTCGAGCCGCTGCAATCCTGACTGAACATCATAATTATGTTTTATTGTCTCTTTAACTAACGCCGTAAGTAATGGATCATTATAGATACTCCACCATGCAGTCAACGCCTCTACCTCTTCCATATTATCAAAAGAACTATGCCATTCATCCGCAATCGCTAATTCCGATTCGTGGGATAGCTGTCCTTTTGAAACAAAAACACTAAATACACATCCCAATATGATTAAACCTCTTCTCATTTCCATCTCTTATTATTTTCTTTCTAGGTCCTAAGGAGTACGAGTATCAAAGACCAATCTCTTTAAGGAGATGGGGTCCAAAGCATTTTCGCACAACCATTAGACCTAAAACCAATAAAACAACAGGTTGTTCTTTAACATATCAGTTAAGAGATGCTATATCCATTCCGCTTAAATAATAATTTTATTTAAAACCCCAAAAACCTAACCAACAGTCAATTACACCAACCAGCATCAACAAGACACACAAACCTCCCTATCCCCAAATACACATATTAACTTCCAATAACCACATAAACGCCAACGACTGTAAAAAAATCACAACAGAACCCATCCAAATGCACTATCTAGACTAAATAAACTTATCAAAAATGTTCATAGTATATATAAAGGGTATATACACCCTTAAAACCTTATTTAGAATCCCTGTACAAACCCTATTACACTCATCACCTCAATCCTGCTCTGTTCAACATACTCTACAGACCGACATCTCCGCCTATAACAGATCATCACCACAAAGGATATTTTAGCCACCGATTCAACAGATTATCACAGGTTTGGATAATGTACACGGGATAGCACACGGACCTTTTCTATGTTACATCATTCCCTGAAGGGGGAAACGACAATATCCTTACGGTGAAACCATGGGAAAGAAACACTCGGTAGGAAGTTAATGAATAATATTCCTGAAAGTCCAACCCTAAGGAAATATCAGTTAAACAAATCGATTTATAATAACAGCATGACACCAGAAGAAAACCACACGCCTGCTAAAAGCAAATTCTCGTAAAAGCAATTCACCAATTGTATATAAATAAAAAAGCTTCAACCCTTTTTGCCTTCAGGCTTCAATTTACCTATTCGAACTGTATCCCCTCTTACACCTCACCAATTCTCACCTTTAGGTTTGCGGTTCCCTCTCTCCAGCGCTTCACCTGTTCTGTCCTTTGGGCTCCTATTTAATCTGCTCCCATTATACAGCACCTAATGACATTCAACCGAACCGATATTTCATTTGTTCTGAGAAGTATTTAATCCCAAATATAGAAAGCTTATGGAAAACATTATTTCAGAACCACAGCTCTTACAACAGAGGCAAAACAAGATCACTAATTCTAACACACGATTGACCTATCCCATGCCGCTCACCTTAGATGATGCACAAGCATGGCAATTTATAGAGCACCTCAGAAGTCTAGAGAAAAAACGTGCCCATAACCATTATCAGAGAGCTCTTTTAAAGCAAGCGAAACAGACCAAATCTCGTCTAATACAAAACAAAGAACAGATATTAGAGAAACTTCGACGAGTGATCAACAAAAAGGTCAATCCAGTCTATCTTCTAAATGACATAGACATGCAACAGGCAGTCGATCTATTTTTCATCCGTATGCTATTTCATCCAAATCAAGAGCTACAGCAATTAAAAAACTACTTCTTCTATTCCAGCCTCTATCAGCTCTATGGTGGCGAACAAGAAACCCATCCCATTATGAGTCATCACATAGTATATCGACAGATAGAACAACTCTCCGTATTATCCTCTAATCCAGAAAAAGAGAGGTACCAAACCCCAGCAATACTTTGTCGCTATACTTTTCTTATCTGTCCTACCTTAGAGGAGTCCCAAACTCTATTGCAGCAGATAGAAGAGAAACTGATGTGTACGTCCTTCCTTTCATTAAAATCTAGTCAACAGATACAAGAGTTCAACAGATGGATTATGTTACGATACCATAAATATGAGGCCATACATAAAAATAATTTCCCCTCCCTACTCTCTCCACAATATCGAATGTGGATACACAAAGCCAATGTGCATCAAAAGATAATAACCTCTTTTACCCTCTCTTATACCAACAAAAGGTGTGATCAATTCTTTCTGGATTCTGTATCCAAACTCTTTGAGATCCAAGAGAGTGAATTTGAATATCGGATGCAAAAGCAGCAAAGCGATATTATATGCACCAAGAAGACTCAACAGCAGAAAAGAGAGACAACTAAAAAAGATATCAATAGAGAGAAGGCAGCAGTAACAAGAAGGGCCAAGTACCCCGTTCCCTTTGAAACCTATTATCCTATGCCCTATCCGTTTCTATACGATCTACACCGTGATCTGCAAAGAGCAGGACTCATCCACCATCGTCTAGACGAGATCAAAGACCTCTTCCTTAAAGATCGAATCAAAAGACCCATACAGTGGACCGGAACCATCAAAGAGCTCTACTCCTTTATCCTGCTTCTACAAGAGATGGAAGTCATCCACCCCAAAGAACACTCATATTGGGATAAAGTATCCAAGCTCTTTGAGCGACCTTTAGGCAAAAAGATCAAGGTGAAGCAACTACGAAAGAGCAAACGCATCAAATCCAACCATCTCCTACACAAAATATGTCAAAAACTATCTCTTTCGGAAAGATGAGAATAAGTCTGTGGCTACTAGTCATTAGGGGCCAGCGACAACAACAAAACGCCTTCAACTTCCGTCTCCGGACGGAAGTTCCCTCCTCTTTCTCATCCAAAGACGGAATGACACAAAAAAAAATCATTTTTCCTCCACTCTTATTCCCTCCCAACAAGCCTTCTTTAGCACACCTGATCCCGTACCAAAGACGGAACTCTTGATGTAACCAAACCACCCTTTTCCCATACCTCTACCTACCTTTGTTACCAACAAAAACATCAAACATATGACCTCAAAAAAATACCTTCAAGAGAGAATCAGAGCACATCCCAACAGACGCACTGTAGAGATGCTCCTTCGAGAGATACTATCCAAATATGATCATATCATCCACACCATGGTGCAGATCATCGAGATAGAGCAGAAATCAAAATCCCCCCCTTCTTTCCCCTCCCCAAAGGAAGAACCTCCCGTAAAGTGGGTCGATGCACATGTGGTCCTCAACCTCCTGCATATCTCCAAAAGAACGCTACTAGATCTGCGACTCAATGGAGAGATACCCTACTGCACCTTTCATGGGGTCATCCTCTTCAAAGAGCGCGACATCTATAAGTTTATGGACGACCACTACGGTTTCCATATCCACGATATAGAGAACCAGAACGAGACATAGAGAACCGAAAAAGAGCGTATAACAAACCAGAGCCAAACACAGTCTTATGCAACAGTAGGATCTTGCCTCCTACCCTCTAGAGCGGAGTGTCACAGAGCGATAAGGGCGCTTCTAGATATGGTCAACAGACCACATCCCACACTCCCCATTGGAAAGCCAGCACTGCACTGCTCGAGGTTTCAAATAAAATATTCATCCACAACAAAAAAGATAAAAAAGAGATACCATGGCAAAAATCAAAACCATATCCATTGCACTGATCGACTACGCCTACCGTAAAAGGGTTCTTCCAGCACTACAACTCTACTACCTTCTTTTGCCCCAGAAGAAAGTACAGCTTAACACCAAAACATACCACTACTGCATGCAAACACTCAACATCTCCCACACCACCTTGATACGTCGCTTCGACGAACTTCGTAAGCTGGGATTCATCAAACGCCACCGTGCCATCGATCAATGCTACCACATACTGATCGAGAAACACATCCTACCTCCCTATGAAGTATATCTCAAGGGGCGCCTCCATTGGCGACCCCACTATAAGATCACCGAATTTAAGATCATAGCCATCACCGCCCTACTGTTTCATATCGCCATGCTACGCGAGATCGGATATGTACACAAAGGGATCAGCAGCAAAGTACGAAAGCGGGTCATGGCACACTGCAGAACACATCCACAATACGGTCGTGTTTTTGCCACCCGACACTTTCGTGTCCCGTCCAACTACTATGCCAAAGCGTTGCACGTATCGCTCATGCAATACTACCGCTATCGCAAGAAGGCATACGAGATGACGCTCCTGGGAATCAAATTTCATGACCTCAAGGTCAATATCCCTAGCCAGCGTCTTCCCAACGTACGACTCCACTACAAAGAGGGGCCATACATCGCGAAAAAAAACGACGGTTCCTATCTAAAGGAAACCACATCTATTCACTTTAATCTCTTTATCTCGCCATGAGAAAAATACGTAAAATAATCCTTCACTGCTCCGACAGTGACCTCCATGAGCACGACAACATACAGGTGGTGCGACAATGGCATCTCAAAAGAAATTGGATAGACATCGGCTACCACTTCTTCATCACCAAAGATGGAAAAGTAAACCGAGGACGCGACATCGACACCATAGGAGCACACTGTGCAAGACACAACCGCGACTCCATCGGTATCTGTCTTAGCGGTCGACACCAGTTCACCGACGATCAGTTCTGTAGTCTCCGACTACTACTGCTTAAGCTCATGATGGAGTACGATCTGCCCAAAACGGCGATCCACCCACACCATCGATACAATAAGAAGAAAAGCTGTCCCAATTACGATGTCCAGGAGATCCTCGACACCCTTTAATACAACCATCAATTATGCAAGGAGCGCGTCTCCTTGCATCTAAAAACAATACCATATGACACACTTCAACTTCAATCCTTCGTGTCTTCGCGCCTTAGCGGTTTATTATAATATCAACATCAACCAGATCTGTGGAGATCCGTCAAATCCGTGGCCTATCCCGTGCGCATCAACCACAATAAAGATCCGTGAGAATCCGTCTGATCCGTCCAATCCGTGGCTATTAATCCTTCGTGTCTTCGCGCCTTTGCGGTTTATTATAATATCAA
>JAONJW010000029.1 GCA_028377305.1 Prolixibacteraceae bacterium
CCTTTTATTTCACGACTACCTCGCGATGACTCGACTAAATACAAGTGCTATAGTCTAATTTAGCTTATCACCTTGTTGTGTTATTCATGTGATACCTTTGAATGAACTTTGAAGATCAGAGCATTGTTTTCGTGGATATATCATCTCTGTACATATCACTCTCCATCTATTAGCTAATAACAATTCGAATATCTTTGATCTGACATTAAATTTTAACGCACACATTTAAAGATTATTCATAACTTGCAGTATCACTGGAATATCGTATTTCAAGGTAACTAAAAATCCAAGTCATATGCAAGAGTCAAATCGAGTTGAATTAAAAGAAAAACTAACCGATAGTCTTGAAAAAGAAGTTGTCGCATTCTTAAATTATCGTGAGGGTGGTCAAATTTACATTGGCATTGCTGATGATGGAATGACGTTTGGTGTTGACTCTGCCGATAGTGTGATGTTGAAAATCAAAGACCGTTTACGTAACAATATCTTACCATCATGCATGGGTTTATTTGATATTATTCGGGAATCTATTGATGGTAAAGATGTCATCAAACTAAATATAGCAAGTGGTTCTGACAAGCCGTATTATCTCAAGAAAAATGGCATGAGTGAAAAAGGTTGCTTTATACGTGTTGGGACGGCAGCCGAACCAATGACTACTCCAATGATAGAAACCTTATTTTCTTCTCGCACAAGACATTCTATCGGTAAGATGAAATCGAATAAGCAGAAGTTAGCATTCGAACAGTTGAGAATTTACTATGATTCTGTTGGTAAAACATTGAATGACAAGTTTGCTGAAAATTTAGAGTTAAAGCTTGAAGATGACAGTTATAACTATGTGGCTTATTTATTGTCTGATGAAAATAGTAATTCGATTAAGGTTGCTAAATATAAAGGAACTAACAAGGTTGAATTAATTGAGCGTAATGAATATGGGCATTGCTCACTAATTAAAGCCTCCAAAAGCGTATTGGATAAGCTTGAACTTGAAAATAAAACAATCACTGAAATCACTTCAAAAGAACGACAAGAACAGCGTTTGTGGAATCCTATTGCCCTACGTGAAGCAGTGATTAATGCCATCATTCACAATGATTATTCAAATGAAGCCTCACCGCAATTTGAAATATATGATGATAGACTAGAAATAACTTCTGGTGGTGGGTTAGTATCAGGATTATCAAAAAATGAGTTTTTTGATGGCTATTCACTGCCAAGGAATAAAGAATTGATGCGAGTATTTAAAGACCTTGGCATGGTTGAACAATTGGGTTCAGGAATACCAAGAATATTAGAATTTTATCCAAAGGATGGTTTTAAATTTTCTGATAATTTCCTGCGCATGACATTCAAAAAATCACTAGTGGAAAAAGCTACCCCCCAAGCTACCCCCCAAGCTACCCCCCAAGTGGAAAAACTACTTGAGGTGTTAAGTGGAGAGATGAGTCGAACAGAATTACAAACAGCTTTGGGACTTTCAGATAAAAAGAACTTCGTAAAATCATACCTAACCCCAGCACTCGAAGCAGGTGTTATTGAAATGACAATACCTGATAAGCCAAATAGCCAGAATCAAAGATATAGGGTGAAATAATATTATCCTAACGTAATAAGTCAGTGATAACTAATATTGACGCATATATTTTAACTTAAAAAAGAAACGCGTATTTGTATTCAAACATCTACTGAATTAGGTTGTATGGAGGCAGAGGTCCCCGAAATAACCTTAGATAATAGATTATATATTCGCTAATAGATTGACGGCAGAATAAATTTAAAATATTATCGCTATAGAATGTTCAACTATTGAACATTTTAATGAACAAAGTATCCTTGAAGTATCAACAAACTACGAAGGGAACCTATACAGATAGACTGTTTTAAAAGAGTGGAAGATGACTCCATTAAATAGAGGGTGTAAAGCAGGAGTTGCCACCTCATTCAGATGGAGATATTCAAAATACATTACAACGGTTGCGTAAAGATATATCCAAGAATAGTATCGTACGAAGTATGAACCGTAAATGTAATCATTGCCATAATGCTGTCAAGGAGAGTTTCTTTAAATAGTAATGTCTGATATGATTGACCAATATCATATGTAGTATCTAGCTAGTATAACATTCGACATCATTGATGAACACATATAGAATAAAGGTTATAAACCAACAATGCCGCTGACATCCGATGCTTTGTAAACAAAAAGTTTACTCTAAAACATAGGGCACCATCGGCATTATAAACAACAAAGTGTAGGAAATTAATCTCTTATAATTTCTTTACATTGATAGCTTTTAAACCTTTAAGGCCTTTTTCTGTATCGAACTCAACCTTACATCCAATTGGCTCTAAAGGACCTTCACAATCGTTTATATGAACAAAAATTGAATCTCTGGTATCCGAATCAACGATGAATCCAAAACCTTTATTGGTATCGAAATTTGACACCTTACCTGTACGTCTACCTTTTTTCTCGCGGAATTCTGCCTTAGGAACAGCAATCTCAATACTCTCGATATCGACTTCTGTTTTTTGTGTAGGATCTGGTGGGGTAGAAGTGATCACTCCATTTTCGTCCACCCATGCAATCATATCGTCAAGAGAAGATTTCTTTCCTGCTCCTTTTCTCTCTAATTTGCGCTGTTCTTTGTCCTTACGTTTTTTCGCTTGCTTATTTCTTACTTCTTTTTTTCCGAATGTTTCTTTGGATCTTGCCATTTATATAAGCTTATTTTCCTCGATTTAAACAATTATTTGACACTTTATTCTAACCATTAAGCACCGGTGAACACCATTAAGAAGAGAATTCTAGAGGTAAGATATGGAGTCAAAAAACTAGAAGTGATTCGAATCGAATCTATGTTACAAGTAGGATATTACCTAAAAGCCTTCAGCAGGAAGGACTAAAATAACTCAAAATAAAGTCAACAGGGGTGATAATACACGTCGACGAAAAAAGTTTACTTTCATCGACTTAAATTGATCAACCCAAAAGCACATATTAAAATAGTATGCTTTTGAGTTTTCTTGATAACCTAAGGTTACGTTTTATATAAACGCAGTCTTAGTCGATCACTTTAACGTTAACTGCGTTAAGACCTTTTCTTCCTTGTTGAACTTCGAATTCAACTTTATCATCCTCGCGGATTTCGTCAATAAGACCTGAAACGTGTACGAAAATGTCTTCTCCTGATTCTGCTGATTTAATAAAACCGAATCCTTTTGTCTCGTTGAAAAACTTAACTGTACCTTCTTGCATTTTAATGCTACTTTAAATGGTTAAAAACTTTATCTATCCAAAAAATAGAACAAGATCAAATGATCCTATTCTTAAACAGCTTTCGCTGTTCATACACTACACTAAATAAAATAAAGTAAGATTTAATAAAATTGCGAAGAAGAGTCAAACTCAAAAAAAGTCAATTATACTATTAATACCACCTAAATTATTTTGATAGGTATCCTTTTACTGGACTTTGCAAAGTTAGTACATTAAATCAAGATAACAAATGTTTCTTACTGACCTATTTACAAGAAATGAATAGACCTAATTAACAGCATATCTGTCATTTGTCTTTTCCACATGTAATCTGATCGGTATTAAGCCTAAAAATTTCACCTTAAAAAGAGTAATTATTTGAATTAAATGGACACCATACATCCTTATAGGAGGGAGAAGTGGCGATGGGACTCGGAAGGATGAAGAGAGCAAAAATAATGGATATAGTTCGGTGCGATTCCAGCTACCACAAATAATATCTCAATAGGAAAAAAGCCATTTCATCAACAAAAATAAGCATTTCATGTAAAAAATTAATCGTTACAAGTTCCTTATTCTATATTTGAAACACAAACGATATTGGTTGTGAATATACTTGAAACAATGTTTTCCTTACAGTAAATAATGCTTCACAATAAACAACCAAAGCAAACTCTTTAACCTAACACCTCTTACTCTTTGATTTTAATTTTACTGTTATTCGTAACAGTTAAAAGGGAGCATTCTTCTGGATGTTCCCTTTTATTTTAAGATCTAATAAGATCACTGTATATAATATTTACCAACAAAAATATACCTTTGCAATAGCACATCACGACATTGATCACAATAAAAACAGATTTAGAAGATGAAAAAAATTACACTTTGTCTTGCCATTATTGCAAGTTTAGCATTCTCATGCAAAAACAAACCAAAAGCAGATAATGAAGAGACAACGCAAGAAGTAACAGAGGTAACAGAAGATCAATCTTCAGAAGAAGAGACAACCAAAACTGTAGAAGTTACCAAACAACCAGTAATTGAAAAAAAGAAACCAGTTCAAAAAGTAGTAAAAGAAAAACCTGCTGCTCCTGTAAAGAAAAAAGAGATTGCTGTAAAAACTCCTGTAAAGCAGGATAAAACGATCACCCTAAAATCAGGGGCTCAGATTATTACCACATCTGCAGCTGTTATTAACACAAAAGATCTTTCTGAAGGACAAGAAATTCTTTTAAACATCAAAAAAGATATCATCTCTTCAGGTGGTATAGTTATCACAAGAGGTTCTAAAGCCTTGGCCAAAGTTAAAGCCATTCAAAAAGAGAAAAAAATGAGTGGTGTTTCGAAGTTAGACCTTGTGTTAACACAAATCACTATTCAAGGGAAGAAATATACAACACACAGTGATCTACTTCATTTCCAAGGTAAGAATAGAACATCGAACACGGCAATCAAAGCAGGCGTGGGAGCTGGTCTAGGAGCAGCTGTTGGTGCATTAGTATCAAAGAAAAAAGGAAAAGGCGCAGCTATTGGTGCTGCCATTGGTGCAGTAGCTGGGGGAGCAACCAATGCAGTAGCAAAAAAGAAATCATTGATTCTTGACGAACATACTGAGATGATATTTACCCTATCACAAGCATTGAAATTCTCTTTCAAAGAGAACTTCTAAAACCCGGATAGCCGTTGCAATGGCATAGTCTATAAGCAATGGTTTTCTCATCCCCAATCACATTAAAAGGGTTCGTTTATTAAGGTTAAATTCCTAAATAAACGAACCTTTTTTTATTTCCGATTGTGTTATTGGTATGTATACTAACACTATAGGTCATGAAATACGTATTAATTTTTATCCTCGGAATACTATCGACAGCCACCATCAGTGCACAGACAGGTGTAGAGAACCAGGACATATCCAATGCCCCCATCGTTATTGAGGTTAAATATCTCAACGACCAGAAACCCATGAAGAATCTAAGAATTCGTCTATCCAACCTTAATGCAATTCAAAACAAGTGGGAATTTCTTGACGAACAAGTCACAAACACTCAAGGAATGATCAGCGAATGGGATAACCATGAAATAAATGGACTCATAGAGATGAAGATCTATATTGCAGATTACTTTCGACAAAAAGGAGAAGAATCAATATTTCCGTACATCACGGTTTATATTTACAGAGAAAGATTAAAATCGAACTATATAACCTTACAAATATCTAAAGATGCCTATAGCATTAAACAGCGAACAGTTGCTCCTAACTAATGGTAGGTGCAATCCTATCTACATCATCCTTAGATTGAACAATATTAAAGCAAAATATTAATCTCAGCCTATCCAAATTTCCATTTGGTTCGATCCTTACTTAATCTTTAAGGTGGCTTTGCGGATATATATTAGAGACAAACAGGGCAGATATGTTTAAAATAAATAGAGAAACGAACCATTAAATTCGAATCATAAGTTATTTTGTTTTTAAGCCCTTTGATTGCTTTGCAAATGAGACTAATAGAAGCTTATTAAGAGAATATCCCAGCCAGAAAAACATATGACTCTAGCCATATGCCAATTAGCCTTTACTTCCTCTAAATCACTATCATTTTACGATCAGCATAGTATTCACACACGTTATAAAAGACCTAAAGAAATTGCACCTTAAGCAGACACATATTGAAAATTAGGATATAATATCTATAAATATCATAGAATCATTCTTTTGTCGTGGACTCTTACCTTCTTTATTAAAGTTGTTTTTCTCTTCTCATTTAGATCACGGATTATAGTCCATATAGCACACACTCAAACTACTAAAGATTGTTAATTATAATACGGTTCTTCTTCATTATAATTAAGCAACCAAATAGATACAGTCCCATTTTATAGCACATAAGTAATGATCTCTTGTCATAAATGTGTTTTTAAACATTAATACATTCAATCGTCATTCTATTATTGCTTTTGTCAATCCTCTTTAAAATGTAAATTCGCAAAACTAAACAATGAAAACACACCAAAAATGAAAAGAGAAAGCAATATGCTCCCTGTTATGTGGAATAAGACAAGTGATAAATGTCAAATGTCAATTTCTACTTTCACCAAAGAGAGAACTTCCGAACACCACATCATGATAACTCCTCGTGGTATCCACAATTTCTACGAACAATACCAAACCTTAAAAGAAGCACTACTATCATTTATTCTTGAAAGGGGGAAAAGAAGCTGCCATCTTATATTTCAACGTATATTCTTTAGTGATATAACAAATCAAAGTGACATCATCACCGATGTAGATATGCTCAAAGATAATGGAATAGAGTCTACAATATCTTGTGTTCAACAAGCTCCACTAAACCATGTCAAGTGTACACTTTATGCCTATTTAATTGAAACAGAAGAGCAGTGTGATATAGATCACTCGAATGCTCCATATCACACTGAAATACATAAAGGAAACTACAGCCACCTATGGAGTGGAAGACTCGTTGCAAAAAACAATGGCTCTTCCTATCAACAGACGGAGAATATTTTTGGAGATTACCATCATTTCCTTACATCTAAGGGCTATCATTTCGAAGAGATGTGTCATCGTACATGGTTATATGTGAGAGATGTAGACACAAACTATCATGGAGTAGTAGAAGCTCGAAATGATTATTTTGATACCGTTGGGCTTGTGCCTTCAAATCACTTTGTTACAAGTACGGGTATCGAAGGACGAGACAGAGATGTAAAGAAAAATGTATTGATGGACGCCTATGCTGTTAAAGGACTAAAAAAAGAACAGGTAAGATATATCAAAGCACTCACCCATCTTAATCCAACCCATGAATATGGCGTTCGTTTTGAAAGAGGTACAGCCATCGAATTCGGTGATCGTAAACACATCTACATTTCAGGGACGGCAAGTATTGACAACAAAGGGGAAATAGTACACTCCAATCACATACTTCTTCAGGCAGATAGAGCCATGGAGAACATCTCTGCACTTTTAGATGAAGAGGATGCAACAACTGAAAACATCATGCAGATGATCATATATTTAAGAGATGTGGCAGACTATTCTATCATAGAAACCTACTACAACGAGCGATATCCGAATACGCCAAAAGTAATCGTTCTAGCGCCCGTATGCAGACCTGGTTGGTTAATCGAGATTGAGTGTATCGCCATAAAATCAATACATAATCCGGACTTTGCTAACTTTTAATCCTCATCACATTAAACCATCATAGGAAGAATAATATCCGAAGATTACTTCATGACAAGGTGTGGTTCGGATATTATTCTTTTTATCTACAGCTTACTCTTCACATCTGGTCATCTCCAATGCAACCATACCCCCTTGGTTATATAAAAACCTAATTCTCATATACGCGAATTAGATGTCACACTCAAAAACCACAACGATATCAACCCCTTACAAAGAAGAAACAATGTAATAATTCTCACATATAGGATTTACTTTTCACAGAAAGACCAATAAACCTTAATCATCAAACCCTAAAATAGCCGACAATGATCATTTGAATCTAATTATCATGAGTTGATTGAGAGGGATACAATCATTAATATATATTCGTAAAGAATAATTATGATTATAACTCTATTTTACATATAATGAAACATAAAATTCGTATGTTTGGTTGTTTAATCGCAATAACACTTGCAGGATGTACCTACAAAAACATAGATCTTGAGAAGCTGGAAAGGGTAACCTTTACAAAAGATATCACACCTATTTTCAACAACCGATGTACCATATGCCACAGAGAAGAAGGACCTGCATTCTCTCTCAAGCCATCTGTAGCATATCAAACACTCAAAGATCATGGATTAGTCAATGGAAACAATTCTATCCTCTTGACTAAACTAAAAAAAAGGCATTCGACAAGTCTCATTAATGAAAATCAACTGAAGAAAATTGAACTATGGATCAAAGAAGGCGCTTTGGAAAACTAATCCTTTATGTTTTTCTATGTTTAGTCTCTTTTTCGGCTCAAGGAAATAGCCGATTAAAAAGAGAGAGTAAGAGTAAAGAGCTACTTCCTCTATTTTGGGGAACCAATATCGAAAACCTACAGACATCTCAGCCTCTACCTCAGGGCAACTTACAATTACGGGTCTTTCACCGATTTGGTGCAATAAGCGATGGGGCTTCTGAGATGTTTGGTATCTACTCTCCAAGCAACATCACCTTGGGACTGGGGTATGGTATCACTTCAAACTTATCCGTAATCTTAGATGCGGAGAAAGAAAAACGAATCTACGACCTATCTCTAAAGTATCGTATCCTTACACAGAAGTTAGATAACAGCATGCCTTTTTCTCTAACCTACATTCTCACCACAAGTTATGGAGGAATGAGCGACGAGAACTATGGGGTTTCCTATAAGCCAGCGAACCGTTGGAGTTATCTAAATCAATTGATATTAGAAAAACAGCTAGGCAATAATGCCAATATTATGGCAGGGGGATACTACACCCATCATAATGCATCCAATCCTAAACAACCTCATGATGTAGGAGCCTTATCACTGGCAATGGGCTATCGCCTTTATAAAAAATTGGGGGTATTTACAACTTACCAACATAACTTTACATTAGGAGCCATCTCAGGAGAAGATAAGCGAATCAAAATAGGTAACGATAGGCTATCTGCAGGCGTCAGTTATGGGACACCAACCCATAAATTACAACTATTTGTTTCCAATCAATATGGAATCAGCACAGGAGATAATATGGTAAACAATGTCTACGATATCTCTTCCGATAACCTAAGAATTGGGTTTAATATATCTGTGAGACTACATCACAAGAAATAATCAAAACCATGACTGATATAGCTATCCTAAGTTACAATGAAAATAACTTGGGATAGTTTAAGGAAACCTTGTTGCGTAAAAGAAATCTATGGCTATCTATTATAAACATTGAATGAAAAGTTATTATGGGCAAAACAGGTGGCGAGCCAACATTAGATTATTTCGACAGAAATATCCCTAGTTATGATACCAATCTATCCACAAGTAGTTCCAATATAGCATGCAGAGGGCTTTTAATGAATAATAAATGGGGCGATACTCATAGCCTCTCATCGTAAGAAACTTGCCTTATCAATCCACATTAAACAATAAAAAAAGACCTCCAGGTCTTTTCTAAATAGAGGTTCATAGAAAATATTGCTACTTTTATTTAATCTAATTTAGCTATCTTAGCCCCACGATGACCAAGCGTGTTAATAAAATAGCGACAATCTCTTCAAGATTTCTAGTTCTTGGAGTGTTACTATGGATGCAAATGCTATCCTTAGTGACTATGCACTCGCACACCTTGGAAAATGGTGAAGTGATATGGCACTTCCACCCACTAAGCTCATCAGAACAACCGGGAACCACTGGGCATCAACACAATAACGCCACTAACTATTATGGATTCTCTTGGCAATCAACAACATGGTTGCTTTCAGATAAACCCATCGTTCCTACCAACACTATTCACATTCATAAGACAAGCCAATATGTTCAGATCGATCGTGTTGTTCTTATTGAGTGTCCATCAAAAAAACTTCGGGGACCCCCATCATTTTCATAAATAATACCAACTCTATTTTAGAATGGTGCATCAATCATTATGTCTATATCTTGCTTTGTCTGGATTAAATATGAAGATATCACCATGATTAGGATCATTATATTTTATGGTAGTTGATAAAATTTAACATTAAACCATTTTAATATCGTGTTGGTAGCATCATTCAATTACTTTATTCGTAGATGTTGAACAACCCAAATAGGTGATTGGCGACATATCTACGTCCGTATACCATCCCGTTTTATTTATGGTATATCGATCTACTGCACAAATAAGGTGTAACGATAAATATACACAACACAATTCAAGAGTAAATGAAATTATTTAAGATATTATTATGTTGCACACTTATGTGTTTCATATCAATGGGAAACCTACAAGCTAACACTAAAAAATCTCCAGTAAACAGCATTACTGGAACTATCACTTCTGAAAAACAAGCACTTCCATTTGTAAGCGTATTTATTTCTGGCACAACCATAGGAGTAGCTTCTGATCTAGATGGAAAATATACGCTCAAAGGTCTTCCATTTGGGAAACACACCATCATGTGTAAGGCAGTAGGCTATAAGCCTGTTTCAAAAGAGATCGATATTCAAAATGGATCTTCTATTGTATTAGATCTTGATATGAAAGAAGATAAAATCGGTTTAGACCAAGTCGTAATTACAGCAAACCGTAATGAGACCAACAGAAAAGAGGCTGCAGTGATTGTAAACACCATTAGTCCAAAACTTTTCACTCAAACAAGTGCTATCACATTAAGTGAGGGATTAAATTTCTCACCTGGAGTACGTATGGAGACAGACTGTCAAAACTGTGGATTCACACAGGTACGAATGAATGGTATGGAAGGTGCTTATTCGCAAATATTAATCAATGGTCGTTCCATCTTTAGTGGTCTTGCATCGGTTTATGGGCTAGAACTAATTCCTGCAAACATGATCGAAAGAGTAGAGGTTGTGAGAGGGGGTGGATCTGCACTATACGGATCGAATGCCATTGCTGGAACCATCAATATGATTACCAAAGACCCCATCAACAATACATTCCAACTATCTTCGACCTACAATAGTATTGGTATCGGAACAGACGAAACTCCTGCCAATGATATCAATGTTAACTTCAATGCATCTATGACCACTGAAGACAACAAGGCAGGGATCTCTCTTTTCGGTTTCTACCGAGATAAAGATGCTTATGATGTCAATGGGGATGGATTCTCCGATATCGCCGAAATAAACAATAAGACTATCGGATTTCGTAGTTTCTTGAAAACAGGAGTTCGTAGCAAACTGACATTTGACTATTTCCATATCGATGAAGATCGCCGTGGCGGAGATCAACTAGATAAACCTGAAATAGAAGCGGTGATTGCTGAGAGCGTACAGCATAAGGTCAATACTATTACATCAGATTGGAAACTTTTCACCCAAAATGATGGAGTGCTTAGTATCTATGGATCGATGCAACATATTAACCGTGATTCATACTATGGTGCTGACCATGATCCGGCTGCTTTCGGTCAAACAACAGACTTTGCCTACAACTTTGGAGCACAATACAACCAGAAATTCGACCTTAACTATATCAATACCGACTTGACAGTAGGTATTGAAAACACAGGAGACAACCTGAATGATAACAAGATCGATAAAACGGCTCCAAACAATCCTCTTAAGACGAACATAACAGATCAAACACTCAATACAACAGGAGCTTTTGCTCAGCTCGAATTTAAATCATCGAGGGCTACACTAAGTCTTGGGGGTAGATATGACCATTTTAATGTATTGGATAATATAGAGAAGAAAAGTGCAGTCCCTTCTGGTAATGTCTTTTCACCACGACTTTCAATCAAATATGATATTACAAAATGGTCACAACTTCGTGGAAGTGTATCCACTGGATACCGTGCACCACAAGTATTTAATGAAGACCTACACATAGAGGTCTCTCAAGCTCGTAAAGTGATCCACGTTAACGACCCAAATCTAAAACAAGAGTCTTCGGTTAGCTATACTGCCTCTTATAGCATCACTCCCGACATTGGAGAACACAAAAGTTTACAGTTCCTTATCGAAGGTTTTTACACAAAACTTAACGATACTTTTGTCTTTGATTATGGAGTTCCTGACGAGAACAAAGTCGTTACTTATACTAGAAAAAATGCCGAAAGTGGAAGTGTCGTAAAAGGTTTTAACTTTGAGCTTAATGCAGCTTTAGGACGAAAGTTTACCATCCAATCTGGATACACTATCCAAAGAAGCTTCTTCAATGATCCAACAGAAAATAGTATCGAAGGCTATGCTAATTACTTCCGTACGCCAGAGAACTACGGATACTTAACCATCGCATATAGCCCTGTTAGAGATTGGACCATCTCTGCGAACGGAACCTATACAGGCACAATGTTGGTTCCTTATTCAGGAAACACTAACCCAACAGATGCAGAAGGAAACTTCATTACCACAGTTAATCAAAGTCCTGACTTTTATGATCTAGGCCTTAGAATATCTAAAACATGGATGCTTCCTAAAGGTGTAAGTATTGTTCTGGATGGTGGAGTGAAAAACATCTTTAACCAATATCAAACAGACTTTGATAAAGGAGGAGATAGAGACTCTGGATATATTTACGGCCCAGCCCAACCAAGAACGATTTTCTTCGGAATCAAAATTGGAAACCTTCTATAACGTCTTCCAACCTTAAAATCAAAAGCCCTTTTGCCAAATAACGGCAAAAGGGCTTTTGATTTATATAATCCCATACTCCTACGATTTGCTTGGGTAGTTTTTCTTGCTATTTTTGTATAAATCAAATCACATCAAAGGAAGCAAAAAGTTATGCTGAAAGATAATATCAACAATACCGAAAAGAAGAAAAATATTTTTGTTATCGTGCTCGCTGTAATCCTTGCAGCAATGGTGATACTGTATTTTACGGAGAGAAATCAACACAATGAAGTCCTAACGGAGATGGGGCAAGAGAAGGACTCTATTCTGTCAGAACTTACACAGATGTCTGTTGGATACGACTCCCTAACTGTTGAGAATGACACGCTAACCCAAAACCTTCAGATGGCTTCCGAACAAGTTAGACAACTTCTGACGGAGGTAGAACAAACAAAGAAAGCAAGCTACAAACAGATATCTAGATATCGAAAAGAAGTTACCACCCTTCGAAAGATCATGCGTAACTATATTGTTCAAATCGACTCTCTAAACAAACGAAATGCAGTACTACTTGCTGAGAACCAACAAGTAAAGAAAAAAATTGCTTCTGTGAGTGAGAAAAATGAAAAACTTTCACAAACAAATGAAGAGCTAAAAGAGCAAATATCTATCGCTGCAGTATTAGAAGCTAAAGATGTTAAAGCTTATGGTATTAACAAGAAAGGAAATGAAAACCATAAGGCCCGAAAGATCGAAAAACTTAAAGTGACATTCACTCTTTCAAAAAACGTTACAGCCGAAAGAGGGGAGAAGAACATCTATATTCGGGTAATGGATCCTTTTGAAAACCTCCTAACTGAAGATGAAAATCAAACCTTTGAATTTGAAGGTTCTAAAATACAATATAGTGCTCAAAGATCAGTTAATTATGAAGGAGAAGCACTTCCCGTTGCTATCTATTGGGATAACACCAACAAACCACCTTTGTCAAAAGGAAAATATATCGTACACATATTTACTGATGGAAACAACATCGGTGAGGCATCTCTAGAGGTGAAATAAAACACCTCCGGTCGATCAAAAAACCTCCTAATACCATTGTATTAGGAGGTTTTTTTTATCGATATAGCCCTACAATTGATCTGCCCCCCTCCGAAATCCTAATGACCGTTCACATGGAACGCAATTAACACCAGTATAACCATTCACTATATCGCCAAACGACCTTCCAATCACATCGATTTCCCAAAAACATAACCGACTACAATACAGGTATTTAGCAACACAAAAACAGCAATAACTCTTTGAAATACTATTCCATTTATCTATCTTTATAAAGAGTTGATGAAAGCAAAACTGAACACATAACAATGCAACCAATTCTTTTGATTGTACTCTTCTCTACTAAACCTCAAAACAGCTTACCACTAAATTGGAGAAAGCATTTACATAGATATGTTCATACTCTTTAAATATCGACAACAAAGAATAAGACGTATACTTTTTGAAACAGTATTAGGGGTTAATCATGCTTCCGATCAAATGGAACATATTCATCTCCTACCTGTTACTTACACTGACCCTTATAAGGGTCTTCTCCTGGTTTCCTAGGTATTTCCCCCCACCTTTAACCATGGTATAAGCATACTTTGTCCATGGTTAATCCATCAAAAACCCCGAAATCGATAGACAAACCATGGATGAAGCATGGACAAACCATGGACAATCCCACTAGGAAACCCTTATCATTCCTTTACCAAATAGCTTTGAAGTATATAAGAAGTACTGTGTTTTCCCTCAATATTCTAGAAGCAATATTCCTAAAGCATCTTATCATATAGTTTAACGTAATAATTAAATTAAATGATTTAAAATAGGACACAACAACTCTAATTCCCTGATATTAATGTGAGAAATTTAATAATGACTAAATATTTTTTATTTTCATAAAAAACATTTACCGATATAATTGGTGCAAAGTTATATATAGTTGTATATCTTTGCATTAAGCATAACAATTGGAATTAACTGTTTATTAAACATATAGAGAATCAACATTACATTAAATACCTTTTACATATTTAAGGTCATAAAACAACAATGAAATGAAAAGAATCCACTTACTAGTAGCTTTTGTTGCTTTGATTATCGTTTCGTCTTGTGCGACCACAGGCAAATTAAGAACCTATAACAAGATAGGTCTTGCGAAAGTACAAGCAGGAATGAGCGAAGAGGAAGTATTGGCATTAACCAATAAAATTACAAAGTCCACTACCGAGTTTGGTCAGTTATACAACAATCCATATAACAAGACTCTAACGACCCTAAAGAATGGGGATGTAATTTCCACCCTATGGTTCTACACAGACAAGATCTCTGCAGATGGACAGATCAACACGAACGAGTTGACACCTGTTGTGTTTGAGAACAATCAAGTGGTGGGTATTGGTTGGAAATCTTATTTAGATTTTTGCGATGTAAAAGATATTACACCAGAAGATTATCGAGGGGTTCCATCTATCGATAAGAAGAAATAGGTAGTAAGACTGGATGAATATTTTCATCTCCAAGAGAGAATGTTGATAACATTCTCTCTTGTATCATTTATGCTTGATAAGTCATCATCTTACTTAAGTACTTACCTATAATATCAAATTCAATATTAATCACAGAACCCTCTTTAAAGGTATGGAAGTTTGTGAACTCGTAGGTATAAGGGATAATGGCAACTTGAAATGAATCGTCCTGAGAATTAACAACAGTAAGACTCGTCCCATTAACAGTAACAGAACCTTTCTCCACAGTCATATAGCCTTTACGAGCCATCTCTTTATCAAAAGCATATTGGAATGTGAAGTACCAACTTCCATCCACCTCTTCTACCTTCTTACAGATAGCCGTTTGGTCTACATGCCCCTGTACAATATGTCCATCTAAACGTCCATTCATCGGCATACTACGCTCTAAATTAACTTTTGAGCCTACTTCCCATGTACGTAGATTCGTCTTCTCTAACGTCTCCTTAATAGCAGTAACTGTATACGTTGAATCTGTTAAAGATACAACAGTCAAACATACGCCATTATGTGCAATACTTTGATCAATTTTCAACTCGTCTACAAAATTACAAGACAGTGTGAAGTGATAATTCTCTTTTTCATGTTCAATGGCAACTACTGTTCCCATTCCTTCTACAATACCTGAAAACATATGCAACACTTTTAATTACGATTGTACTCCAAAAGTACTATTTTTTCATGACGATTCCATTCTAAGAGAAAAGATCTACACACAGGTTTTCAGTTGACGATTTCTTTTGTTATTTTGTATTAAAGTTAATTCTTTTTACGATGATAGATCAAACGACCATAGATAAAGTGATCGATACTGCTAAGATTGAAGAGGTAGTAGGAGAAGAGGTGGACCTGAGGAAACGAGGAGTCAATCTTCTTGGCCTATGTCCGTTTCATAACGAGAAAACCCCTTCCTTCACCGTATCTCCGGCCAAAGGTATCTTCAAATGCTTTGGCTGTGGAGAAGCAGGCGACTCTGTAGGCTTTATGATGAAATACCATCGTATAAATTTTTTAGATGCCATCAAACAGTTGGCCAACAAATACCATATCGAGGTGGAAGAGGAGGAGGAGACTCCTGAGGCAGCACAACGTAGGAAAGATAGGGAAGCGAGACAACTTATTCTAACTTGGACACAAGGATTCTATCATCAAGAGCTAAAGAAGATGCAAAGCTCGGCGGCTCATCCAAGGTTTCAACCCTTTTTACATCAATGGGGTATCAGTTCGGATATCATTGACACATTCCAAATTGGTTTATCACTATCCCAAGGAGACACATTGGTAAAAGCTATCTCCTCCAAAGGATACAAAAAGGAGATTGTAGAGGCCACTGCATTAACCGTTTCGGATGGTCAAAATTCAAAAGACTTCTTTCGTAATCATATTATCTTTCCCATCTTGACTGTAGCTGGGAGAGTTGCGGGATTTAGTGGAATCAAGATCAATGAGATGGATAGCTCATACGGATTCATCATGCTATCTGAATCCCCTAGCTTTCAACCCGAAAAAGAGATTCTAGGTATCTATCAAGCCAAAGGCGATATCTTAAAGAAAAAAGGGTGCCATCTTACCATGCATCCATTAGAGATGATCTACCTATATCAAAATCAACTATATAATAGCGTATCCATCCCTCGAAATATACTCTCAGGACAACACATCAAACAGATTGTTCGCTTCTCTAATAATATCACACTGTGGAGTGGTGATGATATTGCATCCATTATGGAGACCTACAATCGTATCTCTAAACTTATCCATGAAGGTGTAAGTGTGAAGGTTGTAGATATCAACACACCACACCTAGTATCTTATCTTCAAGAACAGCGAATCTCTTCTTTCGAAGAGCACGTGGCACAAGCCAAAGATTGGTTATTCTATCTAGTAAAGACCTTGTATAAGAATAAAGATACACTAGGATTAGATAACTCTTCCGTCTTTATGAAGATTATTCAAGTAATACATGTTATCCCTGATGCTATCGTAAAAGGAGTATATGTAACCGAATTAAGCAAACATATTAACCTCCCCGAAGATATGATATGGGGAGAACTGCAGAATATGGGAACAATATAAAGCTTATCCAACCAAGCATATAATAAAAATACAGAGTCTAAGATCACTCCTTCCTAATGGAACAACTTTTATATTATAGTAATTAATGAAGCGCTACCATATAAGACTCCTTGACATCATTAAAAGAGATCTCTACGACCGATAGTAACAGGTCTAGTTATTCAATATAATCCATCTACTTTTGCTGCAACGAAGCACTGGGCTATTAACTGTAGCTCTTTCAGTGCATACTGTAATAACATGAGTTCGATGAGATAATTTATCTGATTAGATCAATAAATTGGGTTTTTAATAGTAATAAATACGGACTATAACTAAAAAATTGTTGTACTAGGGAATATATAGATTCCTTACATTAATAGGCTATAGAATAAAACAATCACTTTAGTTAACACCATACATTAGGATATATCACACATGCAAATCTAACTATACAACAACTATGATAAGATAAAGAATATTGTAATATATTTACACTTCAACAGAGATGCCTCTGTATGAGACCATTACACATGTAAACACCCAAAGAAGTATGTTGTCGATTCCGGTACGTTGGTATTACAAGAAAAAGTAGTATGCCCAGTCGATGGAAAATCTTTTGACTTAAAAGGGTAGCAGACCTTCTATAATACCGAAACACCTGTAGATCATATTGACAAGGTTAAACCTTTTGAGCTCTGAGGAATCGAATAAGTAAAAATGATAAGACATGGGATAAGTATCGTCATCTAGGTCATCGCTAGTGGTGGGGTCTAGTCCTTATCAATTCTTTCTAGATATTTGAACATAGCCTCTATTACTTATGCTAAAAATCTAGAGACTATTTTTTTCATCCCTTAGGACGAAATACAGATCTTATCTTTTCGTATATTTGCACTGTTTACACTATTTGAGGAATTTCATGATAGAGCAAAAGTACATCGATAAGATTATCCAGGCATTACCACCTATAGATCAGGTGATTTCACAGTTTCTTGTTTTAAAAAATAGAGGAGATCACAAGGTAGGAATGTGTCCATTTCACCATGGAACTTCGGAGAGCCTGATGGTTTACAATAACCCTGGTATGTATCGTTGTTTAGAGTGTGGAAGAGCTGGAAATGTAGTTCAATTTATCATGGAGCATGAAACTCTAAGTTTTGAGCAGACCCTACATTTAGTGATTGACAAATATAATATTGACCTTCCCAAAGAGTGGACGGATACACACGATATTCCACAGTCTCAAAAGCAAAAGCTGATAGAGATATCAGAATGGTGTAAACAATTTTTTCAACATCAGTTATTGGAAACAGATGAAGGAAAAAGTATAGCACTTAGTTATCTTACCCAGAGAGGGATCAACAAAGAGGCTATTGAAGCTTTTCATATAGGTTACTGCCCTCGGTCACATGGAGAGATGACCAAAGCGGCACAGGTAAATGGTACCAATATCGAAGAGCTGGAGCAAATTGGGGTAACCATCAGAAGAGACAATTGGATACGTGACCGATTTGAGTCGAGAGTGATTTTCCCTATTCACAATATCTCGGGGAAGAGTATAGGGTTTGGAGGTCGTACTATGGCAGAGAATAAGGAGAAAAAGATAGCTAAATATATCAATTCACCTGAAACAGAGATCTACCATAAGAGTCATGTGCTTTATGGACTCTATCAAGCCAAAGAGGAGGTTATTGCAAATCAGAACTGCTATATCGTAGAGGGTTATACCGATGTGGTCTCTATGCATATGGCTGGAGTAAAAAATGTGGTGGCCTCGGCAGGTACCTCTTTAACCATTGAACAAGTGCGACTACTACGAAGATTTACAAATACCGTGACCATCATATATGATGGAGATAGCGCAGGTATTGGCGCTGCCATTCGTGGTGTTGAACTAACGCTACAAGAGGGGATGCAAGTCAAGGTCGTGCCCCTACCCGAAGGAGAAGACCCTGATTCATTTGCTCGTAGCCACAATGATTTCAAGCACTATATTCAGGACAATCAGAAGGACTTCATCGAATATGCTTCCATTGCAAGATTAAATCAATCACAGAATGATCCAATCTCACGCGCCACGGCCATCACAGAGATCGTACGTCTAATCTCTATTATTCCCTACCATCATATTCGAATGAAGTATATGAGAGAGTGTAGTCGGTTGATGCAGATCAGAGAAGATAATCTTTATCAGGAACTACGTAAATTTCAAGAGAAACAAGCGGAGCAGCTACAAAAAAAGCAACGACAAGCAGTGCCTCCTCATTTTGGGCCAATGGATCTGTTTATAGAAGAAAACCCTTACGAACTTGAGGAGAGAGAGATTCTACGTTTTCTTTTAAACTATGGTCCAATGGATCTCATGGAAGAGCCCATCGAAGGAACCAATAGGACAAGAACGGTTAAGGTGGCCAACTATATCTTTGACGAATTAGAAGCAGACAATCTAACCTCACAGAATCGTCTTTTTCAAGATATTTTTGATGAATATAAAGCACATCTAAATCAGTTTAATTTTGAACCGAACAGATATTTTATTCATCATCCCGACATGAGTATAAGTCGCTTAGCAAGTAAGCTATTGACCAATAAGTATACAGAAAGTAAGTTGTGGGTACAACAAGGTAACTATATCGAACATACAGAGGATATTCTCTTTACTCTAATTCCCAAAGTGGTAGAGAACTATAAATTGAGTAGGGTTCGAAAGATGATTAAAGATAAGATAACCGAGATGGCCCATATAAATCACCAAGATGATTTTGAGAAGATCATGACATTACAACGTGATATACAGAATCTGAAAGAGGTCGAAAAAGTACTTTCCCTTTCGCTTGGACAACGTGCATTTAACGGATAAATATCGTACCAAAACACAAAACAAAATGTAGGTTAAATTGTTTAGGAGGATATTAAACAATTTGATCTATTATGAGACCCAAGATAACATTCTTTGACACCAAACCGTATGACAAAGATATATATCAACCGTTAGCTGAAAAGATGGGGTTTGATGTACGTTTTGTCTTCTATCATCTTACAGAGGATAATATCCTATTGGCTCAAGATGCCGATGTTGTGGTCATCTTTGTTAATGATATCATTAACGAGAAAGTTATTAACAAACTTCATAACTATGGGGTAAAACTAATTGCACTACGTTGTGCAGGTTTTAACAATGTCGATATACGTGCTGCGAAAGATAAGATTAAGGTAGTCCGAGTTCCTGCATACTCTCCTAATGCCATTGCAGAACACACTGTTGCGTTAATGCTATCGCTAAACAGAAAGATCCATCGTGCATATTTCCGAACAAGAGATGCCAACTTCTCACTTAATGGGCTGATGGGGTATAACCTTAGTGGGAAAACTGCAGGGGTGATTGGAACAGGAAAGATCGGTAAGGCATTAATTAAGATCCTAAAAGGTTTCGAAATGGAGGTGTTGGCCTACGATCCTTATCCAGATGAGAAACTAGCCAAAGAGTTAGGGTATACCTATACGGACTTGGACGACGTTTTCCTACAATCAAATGTGATCTCTTTGAACTGTCCTTTAACTAGAGAAACCAAATGGCTTATTGATAAAGATGCCATCGATATGATGAAACCTGGGGTGATGATTATCAACACTGGACGTGGGAAGCTGATAAAGACACTAGACCTTATTGAAGGACTTAAATCAGGAAAAGTTTCAGCAGCAGGACTGGATGTATATGAAGAAGAGAGTGAATTCTTCTTTGAAGACTTATCCGACCAAGTATTAGAAGATGATGTACTTGCTCGTCTACTGACTTTCAACAATGTGATTGTAACCTCTCATCAAGCTTTCTTTACCAAAGAGGCATTTATGAATATTGCCGATACCACACTGAATAATATTAAAGATTTCCTCAATGGCAAAGAACTTGTCAACGAAGTAAAATTGGATTAATATTGAGGAGTAGAAAAGGAGTATTTAGCTCCTATTCTACTCCTCATTTTTATTTGTTAGAATCGATATCCAATGGCTGCTATTGCCCTAAAACTATCTCGTTTATAATCTAGATCAGAAGAGTACCATTGATCCTTATCGTAAGAACCCGATATTCTTAGTACCATATGATTCTTAAGATTATAAGAGATCTCCAATCCAACAGGAATAGATAAAGAGGCTTTTGGGACATTACAGGTACAACACTAAATAATATTTACGATATTCTCAATGGCAAAGAGCTACAAAATGAGGTAAAACTTTAATCTAATGTTTTACCTCAAGCAGCAAATTTAGTTGGAAGCATATTGAGCCAATATGCTATTAGGGACATAATATTTACCTAGAGTAGGAGAAGCCTTAAGATATTTAGACAAATCTACACTATTTACCTTTTCGATTCTTTTAATCTCCTCACTACTAAGGATAGTATGATTCATTCCGACCACTAATAGAATAAAGTTCTCATTGAGTGGCTCTACGGTTACTTTAATGTTCTTAACCTTACCATCTGACTTGTAAGCTTTAACCTCATTTACCTTTTCTGGGTCTACCGAAACAACTTCAATAACGAGAACTTCCTCATCGTTATAATCTTTTGCGTCTTCATAGGTTACAACAGAAATTAATGGGTAGGTCTCAAGCAGTCGCTTCAATAAATCTTCATCCATATATTGATAGCTACACAACTCTGCTGATAGCGTAGTAGAAGAATATGTCTTTTCCAACAATGGATATAGAAGAGTTGATTTCCACTCAACTTCATTATAGTCGGGATTATCTAATATAAAACGATAGGTTTCGTGATTTTTACCTATTGCTGAAGATAGCGCTTTGGTTAAGCGAACAATATCAGAATCGTTGTTTTTAGGTTCAGCAGTCTCACTCTTCTCGCACGAGGAGATTACCATTAGGAATGAGAGAAATAACAGCAACTTTTTCATATTATTTAATTTAATTAAAGATATAGCAATACTACACATATTTTAACATAACAACAAATCAACCTTTGGTAGTCAACGAGTCTTGGCTTGGCGAATGTAAAACGGTTTGGTTATCTTTATACAACGGAATAAAGTGACAGTATTTATGAATCAACAGGTTCGTTTTTTGATTAAAATTTAAGATGGCAAAGAAGAAGATAGAAGTAGAGATGTATAGCTATGGGGAGTATACTGCATGGGATAGAAGTAGCAAAGCACTACCAAAGCTACTGGATATAACCAATACGATTAAGGCGGAGATAGGAACAGAGTTTGGATATGTTCTTATTATAAAGAAAGCAAAAGGTAAGCGACTCTCTTTTCGCATAGAACACCCCCCCTTTAAAGGCGAAGATGGCAAGATCGCAGCTCCTTTTACAGGAGAATATTTTATTCGAACAAACAACTATCAATTCTTTCTAGGGGACTCTATATGGGAACCATTACATGACAAATTAGGAAATTGGAAACTATATACCTATATTGATGGTGAACTAGTTGCATCAAAATATCTAAAACTGATAGCAAAACACATCTAATTAATTAAACAAATGAAAAAACTAACTACGATCCTGTTGGTACTACTATTTGTGCAATGTACAAACACAACTGCGCCTAAAAAACTCGGGCCTACACCTTCACCAAGACAATTGGCATGGCAAGAGATCGAATTCTATGCATTCATCCATTTTAGCATGAACACCTTCACGGATGATGAGTGGGGATATGGAGATAAGAACCCTTCACTTTTTAATCCAACAGATCTTGACTGTAGACAGTGGGCAAGAGTCTGTAAAGAGGCCGGCATGAAAGGTATAATTCTTACCGCCAAACATCACGATGGATTCTGTCTTTGGCCAACCAAAACAACCGACTATTCGGTCAAAGAATCTCCGTGGAAGAATGGGCAAGGGGATTTAGTCAAAGAGCTTAGAGAAGCCTGTGATGAATATGGATTAAAACTTGGTATATATCTTTCGCCATGGGATCGAAATAACAAAACTTATGGGACACCAGAATACCTAGATATCTTCAGAGCACAACTTCGTGAACTACTAACCCAATACGGTGATGTATTTGAAGTCTGGTTTGATGGTGCTAACGGAGGAGATGGTTACTATGGTGGCGCTAGAGAGTCTCGAAAGATAGATAGAAAAACATATTACGATTGGGAGAACACCTATAAAATTGTTAGAGAACTTCAACCCAATGCTTGTCTTTTTAGTGATGCTGGGCCAGACGTCAGATGGGTAGGGACCGAAGAAGGTTTTGCCAATAAAACCAACTGGAGTACACTTAGAAGAGACGAAGTGTGGCCAGGATGGGATCGCTATGTAGAACTAAGATCGGGGCACGAAGATGGTGATTACTGGGTTCCAGCAGAGGTTAACACTTCGATCCGTCCAGGATGGTTCTATCATGAAAGAGAGGATCATCAAGTGAAAACATTACCTCACCTAATGGATACCTACTATCACTCCATTGGGCGTAACGGAACATTCCTTTTAAATCTCCCAGTAGATAGAAGAGGACAGATACATGCAATCGACGAGAAGAGACTCATTGCATTAGGAAAACAGATCAAAGAAGATTTCCAAGATGAGGTAACCAAGACAGTAAAGAATATCTCTGCTTCAAACACCAGGGGGCAATCTGATACATTCGGCACACAAGGGCTTCTTGACAAAGACATGAACACCTACTGGGCAACAGACGATGATGTAACATCGGCTTCATTTACAATGAATTTCGAACAACCTATTACTTTCAATCGAGTACTGCTTCAAGAGAATATTCAACTTGGGCAACGTGTACAAAAATTTAGTGTAGCCATTTGGAAAGATAACCAGTGGAAAGAAGTTGCTAAAGAGACTACGATAGGGTATAAGCGCATATTAAGAGTTCCAAACACGACCACCAATAAAGTTCGCATTTCGATCCTTAAAGCCAAAGGAGCAATTACAATATCCAAAGCGGCTCTATTTTTAGCTCCGGCACTACTGGTGGAGCCACGTATGCATAGAACTCAAGACGGTCTTTTCTACATCATCGCACCTGACCAAGAGTCGGAAATATATTACACATTGAATGGGAAAAATCCAATGGATAATCCTATCAAGTATACAGCCCCATTTACACTAGATCATAAGGCACAAGTAAACGCAATTATTAAAGATCCTAAGAGTGGGAAATATAGCCCTGTCACTTCTAAATATTTTGATATTCCTGCCACAGACTGGAAAGTTGTGGGTACAAGCACATCTAACTTTGAGAAGATGGTGAATGGACAGGATCACAACATAGGAATGATCGAGGATAACAAGAAAGGAATGGTTATCGATCTTGGTAAAGTGTATACAATCGATGGATTTAGATATCTTCCAGTTCAGAATCGTTGGAGCATGAACTTTATCAAAAGATATGCATTCTACGTAAGCATGAATGGAAGAAGCTGGGGTAAACCAGTCTTGCAAGGTAGTTTCGACAACATAAGAAACAATCCAATACTTCAAAGTAAAGTAGGTGCTAACAAGAAAGGTCGTTACATCAAATTTATTCCCTTAGAAACAACTGACAAACAGAATAAAGCATCCATTGCAGAATTCAACATATTGACCAAATAAACATCACCAAAGAGAAGCTGTCTTGATCACCAAGGCAGCCTCTCTTTTTTAACTACAATCTATATCTGAACATTCGATATCTGATAATTCCATCTCAAGAGTTGCATGACCAATTCCGTGGTGCATTAGATTGTGCTTTATCTCATCTCTAAGCACTCCTAATTCTTTCATTGACATATTCCCTTGTTCTATCTCAATATGGCCTGTCAGAGCCACTAATGTGCTACTAATAGGCCATATGTGGATGTGGTGTACCTCTTTTACTCTAGAATCCTTCTCTAATATCGATATAATCTCTCCATAATCGATATTCTTAGGAACTGCATCCATCACCAAACGAACACTCTCTTTCAATAACCCATAGGTACTTACAGCAATGATAATGGCAATGATAATACTTATGGTTGGATCGATCCATGTCGCACCAGTATATTTGATTAGTAGGCCTGAGGCGACCACTCCAACTGAGACCAAAGCATCTACTAGTAGATGCACAAAAGCACCTCTTATATTTATGTCCTCTTTTTGATCTTTGAAAAATAGAAATGCTGAAACACCGTTAATCAGAACACCTATTGCAGCCACGACGATGATGCCATTCCCATTGATTACCAGAGGTGATTGAAATCGTTCGATAGATTCCCATGCAATAGTACCCACCACAAAACAGAGCACCACCGCATTAATCAAGGAAGCAAGAATTGTTCCTTTCTTATATCCATAAGTAAATTGGTCCGAGCGAACCTTTTGTGCCAGTCGGAGTCCAAACCAAGATAACAGCAGGCTAGCAACGTCCGATAGATTATGTGTAGCATCTGAGATCAAAGCAAGGGAGTCTGTAGCAATACCAACCATATACTCTGTAGCCGTGAACGCCACATTTAAGATAATCCCTACTTTAAATGCAAAACCAATACGATCTGGAACCGAGTGATGATGGTGGTGCTGACCACCTGAATGAGAATGAGAATGTGACATATCGTTGAATTAATTACATACAACACTACTTGTGTTAAAGATAATCATTCTAAATACCACTTCCATTATAAATAGTCTATAAACAACAAAAGCTACCATTGGGTGTGGTAGCCTTTGAAGTATATATTATGAATCGTTAACTTATAGAGAGTCCACGATGAATTTACCGATAAACAATAACGACAATACCACAGTGACAACACTCACGTCCTTCACCTTTCCAGTCAATAGTTTTAAGAATACATAAGAGATCAAACCAAATACAATACCTTCTGCAATTGAGTAAGTAAATGGCATCATAACCATGGTAAAGAAAGCTGGAATAGCTTCTGTGAAATCATCCAAATCGATATTCTTAATTGGCGTAACCATCATTACCCCTACAATGATAAGAGCTGGAGCAGTTGCAGCACCAGGAACCATCAAGAAGATAGGAGCCAAGAATAAAGAGATAAAGAACATTCCAGCAGTAGATAGTGCCGTAAGACCTGTACGTCCACCTTCTGCAACACCTGCAGCACTCTCAACGAATGTAGTTACAGTAGATGTTCCTAAGAAAGCTCCTACCGTAGTACCAACAGAGTCGGCAAAAAGAGCTTGCTTTACATTAGGAATACGACCATCCTTGTCCAACATGTCTGCTTTAGTTGTTACACCAATAAGTGTTCCAACAGTATCAAACATATCAACAAATAGGAAGGTGAATAGTACCGTAACCATTGAGAATATTCCTTCTGCTGAATTCAACCAGTCCCACTGGAATTTAAACATAATAGGCTCCAACGAAGGAACAGCGAAATTGATCTCACTCGGAACATGAGTAACTCCCAGAGGGATACCAATAATTGTAGCAACAAACAATCCAACAAGGATAGCACCTCTAACATTTAATGCCAACAGTACACCTGTAATAAATACGCCCAATAAAGCGACCACAGCAGAAGGTGAAGTGATCTCTCCAAGACCAACTAAGGTTGCCTCATGCGCAACAACGATACCAGCATTTTTCATCCCAATCAAAGCGATAAAAAGACCAATACCTACAGAAATAGCATGCTTAATATTTTTAGGAATAGAATTAATGATCAACTCACGAATATTGAATGCCGTCATCAAAAGGAAGATGATCCCTTCTAAGAAAACAGCAGTCAAAGCAAACTCCCAGTCGTGTCCCATAGATAGACAAACACCAAAAGCAAAGAATGCATTTAGTCCCATACCTGGAGCCAAAGCAAAAGGGAGTTTGGCAACCAATGCCATCACTAGAGTAGCGACAACTGCAGAAAGAGCAGAAGCTGTAAATACAGCACCTTTATCCATTCCACAAGCACTTAGGATATCTGGGTTCACAGCCAAGATATAGGCCATGGTCATAAATGTTGTAATACCAGCTAGGATCTCTGTCTTCACAGTAGTCCCATTCTCTTTTAACTTAAAAAACTTCTCTAACATCTCTATGATTTTTTTGAAGGTTGCGAAAGTAATGATTTTGGTTTTAATACAAAATTAGAATGTCCATTTTACGGCTAATGTTGGATTCACCATGAACCCTTCATTTCCTGCAAAATTTGAGCTCATTTCAATCTCAGAACCTATTGAGAAGTTTTTATTTACATTATACCAGAACTGAGGTTCAGTAATAAAGACAAACTCTTTGTTATGCTCACCACTATCATCAAATGTTAAAACATCCTCTTTCCAGAAATCAGCAAATCCCATTGCCGTAAACTTCCTATCAAAGAAATTTAAATTCCAAACACCTGTAATTTGGAATGATGCATCATGTTTATGTTGTATCCACTTATAATTCAAAGACAAGGTAAAAATCTTAGAAAAATCTGGAGTGGCCCAAGTGTATTGACCTCCAACCAAAACAGCATTGTTAATTGGGTTTGAAGAGAATCCTGATTCTGCAGTAGCATCTGGCAAAGTAAAGAAACCACCATTATACTCTACTCTTGGCTCGAATGCACTAGTCTTTGAAACCTTAAAACTACGAGCAATCTCCCAATATGCTTGACTAACTCCTTGAAAATCGTTTGCACCATAGTCCATGTCGATAAAAAAGAAAGTTGATCCCCATTGATCTGGTTTAAACATCTCAACAGTCGTTGTAAAATATTGTCTACCTTCACCTAAGTCATAATGTAACTGCACATTCTGCGCTTTTGCAGATAATACTCCAATAAAAAGGGCAATTAGAATTATTAGCTTTTTCATTGTTAATTGTTTAAGCTTTTTATTAAATTAAATATGGATTAGAAACGCTGCAAAAGTAAAAATTCGTCCATCACACATTTATGATTCTTAGCAAAGAAATAGCCTTGTTAATAATTTGGTAACACACCACTTTTTAATTTAAATAGCCCTGTTTTTTAATATGTCCGCAATGTTAATTATATTCTTTTTATTTAAGTACCCCCATTTTTATCAAGACTATATGAAATAAAATTACAATAGCCGATTGACCTATGATCTACAAAAAAATAATTCCCCAATTCTTATATTATACAACATGATTTCATAAATTTGCTTTGGTCTATTATATACAAACAATCATGGAAAAAACTGTAGTCATTGTAGCAGGAGGGAATGGGACACGAATGGGAACAAATCGCCCAAAACAGTTTCTCGAAATAAAAGGCAAATCTATTCTAGAACACACTATGAATAGCTTCTACCAATTCGATCCTATGATGGAGATGATTATTGTTTTGCCCAAAGATCAAATGAATATATGGTCTCAATATTGTCAAGAAAATGACGTAAAAATACCTCACCAGGTCACTTCTGGAGGAGATAGTCGTTTTGTCTCAGTGAAGAACGGTCTTGCAGTCGTAAAAAACAGAGGTGTCATAGCCATTCATGACGGGGTTCGCCCCTGTGTATCAAAAACAACACTTCAACGATGCTTTGAAGAAGCTAGCCAATATGGAGCAGTAGTACCTGTTGTTGCACCAGTAGACTCCATAAGGCATATCAATGGCAATAAATCAAAGGCAGTAGATAGAAGTATGTATGCATTAGTTCAAACACCACAAACATTCCAATGGGATATTTTATCAAAAGCTTACCGGCAGGATTTTGATGCATTGTTTACCGATGATGCATCTGTGGTTGAGAAACTAGGTGTCGAGATGAAACTGGTCGAAGGGAACAGAGAAAACCTAAAAGTTACAACGCCTGCTGATCTTAAATGGATAGAACCATTTCTAGAGTGATAAGCATAAAGTCAATCACTATTGAAATCTAGGAGGTTTATTATAATCTTTTAAGGTAGACCTTACCTCTTCCTCTTAAAGCCTGATGGAAGGTCATATCCACTATTAACATTCCTTCTTCATTTGTTTTGACCTTTACTTTTTTAGTCCTCTTTGGATTAAGTGTAAATTGATGCGTTACGGCATGATCTTCTTTCGAAGTTCGATATGTTAACGTCGATGATATTTTCGATCCTTTCTGTAATAGTACTTCAATCTGATAATTTGCATTCGGAATCAATCCTTTTGTCGTACAATGCACCTTGACATCCTCATGAGTAAAAGTCATCATTGGTCTCTTTATAATCAAATCTGAAACATATGATGCAGCCCTTCCAGAGGGGCTATAGGTCACATACTTTACTTTGTTCAGATCTTTACATCCAAACATTTTTGAGTATTTAGTTCCATTCTTAAGCGGAGACTCCCCATTAGTATTGTATCTAACCTCTGCTTCCTTGAATGGCTTTTTAATATAAACAGAGTCATTGTCTTCTATATAGGCGATCGCACGAGGAATCCGATATGGAATATTCTGAGCATCTAGTCGATTCAAGTGATACATCCCAAGTCTATTCATAAATGAACGATAAGATTTGTGCTTTGTATTTGTCCACCCTACTTCAGATAGAGCGCATATGCGTGGATAACTTTTATACCAGAACTGAACAAGTTCAGGCACAACAAATTCACTCCACAAAGCACCAGAAACCCCTTTAATATTCTTTTGAAAAGAAGCAGGGATGTCCCATAGTGGATTATAATTATATACATCCTCTAATGAAACGATGCCAGCCCACGAATGCCCAGGCTCATTCACATGGTTCGCTTCTTTCATGTCGAAATAGCAATAGGGACCAGGGGCCATAACCACATCGATATTACGCTTTGCAGCTTTGATGCCAGGATCGACTCCTTCCCAAGACATTATCATCGTTCCTTTGGGCAGCTCACCGCCTAAAAGTATTTCATTCCAACCGATAGGATTCTTTCCTTTACTATGAAGCATTTCTGTTATATGGTGTACAAAATCATTTTGTAATGCTTTCTCATCTTTTAAATGATGCTCTCTCATATATTTTTGACACTTTGGACATCTTTTCCATTGGCTAAATCTCACTTCATCTCCACCAAAATGGATATATTTAGATGGGAATAGTGCCGCGATCTCCGTGAATATATCATCAAGCAATTTTAAATTATTAGGACTAGATGCACACACAACATCTCCTTTGTGAGGAGTAGGACTACATCCTAAACCCAACGACTTATTGAGTGCTCTAGAGTGACCTGGGACATCAATCTCAGGTATAATATCCACTCCCCTTAATAATGCATACTTCACTAGCATACGAATCTGATCCTGGGTATAGTAGAATGGACCATAAGGATCTTTATCCATTGGCTGATAAGAAGGACTTTTTTTATGACGATAAGGTAAGAGTTTCTCCTTGATCCCTCTTATAGCACCGACTTCGGTCAACTCTGGATGTGATTTTATCTCAATTCTCCATCCTTGGCTATCTGCAAGATGAAGATGCAAAGTGTTCATCTTATGCTGTGATAAAACATCTACATACCTAAGCAGCAGAGGAAAAGGCATAAAGTGTCTACTCACATCCACCATCATTCCTCTATATGTAAAATGTGGCTTGTCTTTGATTTGAAGTGGCGGAAGTTCGATCCTTGTCATTAGATCAGGCTCATCATACTTCTGTGCATATACATAAGGTGGTAATAGTTGCAAGAATGTCTGAATACCATAGTATACTCCAGCGGCACTACCTCCTTGAATTATTACATGATGGTCTTTAATGGAAAGAATATACTCTTCTTTAGATAAAGTAGAATTAATGCTTAATGAGATATCTCCCTGGTTGTCAACCATTACCTTAGCATTGGTTAGACGAGACAGTTTTTCAACTAGATAATTTGCCGTTGGAACCAACTCATTTTTACAACCGATTGATTTTAAATCATTCAAATAGAATGCCTCCCCCTCTTCTATCGTTAAATGGTTTACCTGTGGCACAAAGCGTTGTAACACTTCAGCCTTCGTAAATTTTCGATGTGACGTAGGCAAACTGCATGAGAATAATTGCAGTGGTAGAATAAGAAGAAGTGCATAAATCCAATATTCTCTACGCGGCATAAATATCTTTCTTTTCATAAGGTCCATAACTGTCTTTCTATTGATTAGTATAGGATATACCAACTTTTAGCAATTTCTAAGCTAACACTGGATAATCAAATACTATTACATACAAAAAGAAGTTGCCCTTGAGGGCAACTTCCTTCTATCGTTCATTTAAGAGTTGTGTCAAGGAAAATGGGAAAATGGTACTTCACAATCTCATTAAAAGAACATATAATAAGATGAAATTATTCATCTGCAGTGCTAATTTAACAAAAAAAAATATGAATCCGAACTTTATCTATCTATATCCGTTAGATTCAAAACATAAATATCATACTATGTTCCCTAGGTATAGAGAATCGAAAAGAGGTAATCATAAAAGATGGTGGTCTATCTTTAGACCATTGGTACATATATTGGCCCCTCAATACTGTCTCTACTGTCACCAGCAAATATTCAATGATATCGGACTATGCCGAACGTGTTGGATGAATATTCAATGGGTCAACTGTATTCAAATGGAGTATCGGGATATTGAACTCACCCAAATCATGCCAATTACACATTTGTACTGCCTTACGCCTTATCATAACGAAGAACATGTTCCCATTTTAATCCATCACCTTAAATACTCTAATCGGAAAGATGTTGGTAAATATCTAGGTCGTTTATTGGGAGAAAAGGTGTTTGAAACATGGGCAACATTTTCTTGGGATGTTATCGTTCCTGTACCCCTTCATTATATGAAGAGATGGAGGAGAGGATACAACCAATCGGAGTTTATTGCATTAGGAATGGCTGAAGTATTACGAATTCCCCTCATTAAAGATGCCATAAAAAGGGTCCGTTATACCAAAACACAGACCACGTTAGATAAAGGGAAAAGGAAAAAAAATATGCATGAGGCTTTTCGTATAAATAACGCTTCTCTTCTTCAGTATCGTCGAATTCTTATTGTCGATGACGTATGTACAACAGGAGCAACGATGCTTGCGATCATCGAAGAGGTCTCGCAACTAAAAGGGGTAGAAGTAGGAGTAGTTACGATTTCATCAACCTAATTCCTTCCCCCCAAGAGCTATCCTCTTCTCTTAAATTGGAAACACTCATTACACGGTCAATCACCGTGTCAACAACTTCTTCAATGGTGGTTGGACATCTATAAAAAGATGGTGTCGCAGGTACAATTATAGCCCCCATTTCCGTTAAAGTAGTCATGTTTCGAAGGTGCACTAAGCTATAAGGAGTTTCTCTAGGTACTACCACAAGCTTACGACGCTCTTTTAGCATAACATCGGCAGTTCTAGTAATTAGATCATCAGATATTCCCTGACTAATTCGTGCTAAAGTTCCCATAGAGCAAGGAACAACAATCATCAGTTCATATCGAGATGAACCTGAGGCAAAGGGAGCATTAAAATCTTTTCTATCAAACACCTTTACCCCATAATCGTTTTCATTCCATGATGCCTTCAATTCGTAGGTCCAGATATCTTGGGCATTGCTAGAAAATACCACCGCTACTTCGACATCAGACTTTAAATCATATATCTTCTTCAACAGACGCTGAGCATATATTGCACCACTTGCACCTGTAATGGCAACTACTATCTTCATTACTTCTGACTAATAAGTTTGTAAAACATAGATATCCCTTCAGATGCGGAAGCACAAATAAATTTCACTTCAGTAGGGAGATTCTCTGGACGCATCGGGTCTACAAGATAAACAGGCACTCCTATTTGAACATAATTAACAAGACTCGCAGCGGGATACACACTCAGTGAAGTTCCGACAACCAACACAATATCTGCTTTATTCACAAGATCAATTGCAAGGTCCATCATAGGAACCGCCTCGCCAAACCAGACAATGTTCGGTCTGAGTTGAAACCCTTTCTCACAAAGATCTCCCATCTCTACATCCAAATCCTCTGGGCCTAGCTCGTAGATCAACTCTGGGAACCTAGTGCTTTT